>JASHQD010000402.1 GCA_030037755.1 Terriglobia bacterium | reverse complement strand
GGGCTCACCAACTGTACACTCTCCGCGTCTTTGACAAACGCCGGCTTTGTCCAGAACCAAGTGAGCAGTTCGGGTTCATCCTGTATCCTCACTGCGCCCTCAGTTACCGCGCCTGGGGGTAGTACGCTGACAGGCACCCTTACGGCAACGGACACCCAAGGGCAAAGCGCGTTCATCAGCTTGACGCTGACGGTCCGCTCGGAATTCACAATAACTTCCTTTCAACCTCAGGTAGTAGACGCCATCACCGGTCGCTCTTATACGAACTCCTTCGCTGTCAACACGACTCTGACAAATACAACGAGTTCAACCAGCCAGGTGTCAAGCGACGTCGCCGGCGGCGGTCCGATCACAAGTTGGTCCCTTTGCGGCCTGCCTTCAGGATTCGCCTCAACCAACGGCTACATAAGCGGCTCGAGCGGAGGCACCGGCGCCACCGAGGTGGTGAACCTCAGCCTCACTGCGTCTTCAGTGACCGCTGCCGGGGCCAAGCAATATCAACTGACTCTGAACGTCACGGACACCGGTATCGGTTCCACCGTGCCAAAGAATACGGTGCCCAGTACCGTTACCCTGACCGTCCGCAATGAGTTCAACTTCACCACCACATCATTGGCCTACGGCGTACAGAACCGCACCTACGGCGTCTCAGGCCTGCAGCAGGCGGAGCAAACCGATTTGCCTGCGAGTACGCCAGCTGTAGTCACCCCGAATCTGGGTGTGATTCCGGTCGGAAACGGTCCCATCGCGACCTGTTCACTCACTGCGATTACGCCGACCAATCCCGGCTTGACGGCCATGCCGGATTCGGCGAATACAACCCAATGTCTTCTCGAAAGTACCAGTTCAAGCGGATTGAGCGCCGCCAACACCTATAGCGTTACGGTGACGGCTCACGACAACCCTATCGTCTCAAATGGGCAAACGGTGGTTCCCAACGGGAGCATTCCCAATTCGCTTTCCCTTACCGTGGAGAGTCCGATCTCATTCTCCCTGAATGACGACAACTACAACAACATCACTGCCCAGGTGCCTGACGCGGTTCAGAATCGTCCCTATGGCTCCTCCTCGGGCAAAACACCGCTAACGGTTACGGCCACGGGAGGCTTGCTAAGCACTCAGGGGCTTGAAATCGTCCAGAGCGGTTTGCCTTCTTCAATCTCGTGTGTTCCCTCGACTCCGACTTATCAGAAGAGTAGCGCAACTCTGGCTTGCAGCAGCAGCGACGTCACTGACTCGCCCGGCACTTTCAACTTTAAAGTCACCGTCAACGACCAGGGCAACTCAGCTACTCCCGGTGATTCGACGTTCACCGATGCCCAGTCAAACGCAAGCCACAATCTTACGATAGACCCGCCGCTCTCCTTATCCCTGGCGCAGACAGGCTTGCAGAATAACCCTCCGGCGCTACTGGACGGCGTCGAGGGACGCAGTTACGGCCTGATCGGGGCGACTCCGACCTACACTGCTACCGGCGGACTGGGCAGCAACGGGCAGGGGAGCACATACTACCAGTGGTGCCTGAGCCAAGGGTCTTTGCCCGGAGGCTTCGTGAGCACGGGCAACAACCTTGCTAACATTGCGACGTGCTCAGCGCCCAAAGTGACGAATTCGGTAACGCTGCAGGCAAACCCAACGATAACTTCGATAGTCACCGCACCGACGGCCTTCGCCTTTACGGTGCAACTTGCTGACACGGGCAACTCCACAACTCCGGCGGGTACTGCCACGAACGCTACCAGCTTGACTGTCCATCCGCCCTTGACGGCAGCCTTGACACAGACCGGCAACAGCATGCCTACCGATCCACCAAGCTTGCTGCCCGGTGTGCTGGGTCGCTCCTACGGGGCAATCGGAGGCGCCCCGACGTTTAGCGAAAGCGCAAACGGAGGCGGTTTGGGGCTGGGAACATACCTCTGGTGCTTTAAGGGAACCCTGCCCGGAGGATTCACCGGGTTTCCGGGCAGCACTTGTGGGGTGAGCACGTCGACGAAGGAGGACAGCTTTGCAGTCTCAGCGGCCGACGTTTCCGGGACAGCAACCACGTTCTCCGGTATTGTGGCCGAGGTGGGCGACGCCGGCAATGCCGCTGTACCTGACGCGTTCTCCAGTAAGACCACATCCAGCACTCCCGCGACCAGTATCACGATCGGAGGGGTGCTCGTTGCGTCCTGCAAGCAAAATGGCGCCACGTGTTCGTCGAGCCTGCTGCCTGGCGTTGTGAACCGAAGCTATGGAACGATCAACAGCAATGCGGCTGCCGTGACGTACTCCGGCAGCGGGGGATTGGGCTCGAGTTCCTACGTGTGGTGCTTGTTGACGGGCACGCTCCCCACTGGTTTTTCTGGTGCCCCGACCAGCAGCTGCGGAAAGACCACCTCTACTGCGGAGCCTGGTTTCAGTCTCACGTCCAACTCAATAACGACTTCGGGTACGTTCTCCAACATCGTGGCACAACTTGGCGACGCCGGTAACGCGGCCGTGCCTGACTCGTTCCAAGACACCACAACGTCCAGCACGCCGGCGGTAAGCATCACGATCGGTGAAGCTCTCTCGGCGCAGTTCAGCCAGGACGGAGGAAGCATCAACCCGCCCACTCTGCTGTCCGGAGTTATCGGACGCAGCTATGGGATCATCAACAACGGCACGGGAGCGCCGGATTATGTGGTAGCGTCCCCAGCTAACACGGGCGATGTTCGAGGGTTGGGCAGTGGGACGTATCTCTGGTGCCTGATCGGGACTCTTCCCGGTGGATTCGGGGGAGCCAGCACGGTTTGTGGATCGGGTGCTGGCCAATCGACACCGGAGAACAGCTTCCTTCTGACGGCGGCCAAGGTCACCGGTTCGGGTCAGCAGACGTTCTCGGGGATCGAAGCTGAAGTCGGCGACGCCGGCAATGCCGCCGTACCAGCCAGTTTTTCGGACGGCACTTCGTCCACGACTCCGGCCACGAGCATCACGATCGATGCTGCTCTTTCGGCCACACTGACCCAGAACAACGTTGCTAATCCGTCGTCTCTATTTCCGGCCGTGACAGAGGCCAGCGGAGCCACCAAGGGTCGAAGCTACGGCGTTATCAACAACGACCAGGGCGCGCTCGTATACTCTGCATCCGGGGGACTAGGCTCTTACCTCTGGTGTCTACCCGGGCCGATTCCGGGTGGCTTTGCTCCGGCGCCGAGTTCCACCTGCTCGCTGACCAAGTCGACGTCTGAAGCCGGTTTCACTTTGACGGCGAACCCGTACGTCACGGGAGCTACGGGAAACTTCAACATGCAGGCGGAGGTGGATGACGCAGGCAACGCCGCCGTGCCGGACAGTATCTCGTCCGGAACGTCCGGGAAGACCCTCGGCTCGCCGAATTCCACGCTTACGGTCGAAGCCGCGCTCAGCAACGCATGCACGCAAAGTGGGTCGGCGTGCTCGACGATCCTGACTGGGGTCGTGAACCGCAGCTATGGCGTTATCAAAAACATGTCGGCTGCGCCGACTTTCACGGCAAATGGCGGGTTGCCTGACAGTTCGGGCTACCGCTGGTGTGTGATGCCGAGCGTAGGTGGGAACCCTGTGCCAGGCGGCTTCGATCTTGACACCACGACCAGCGCCTGTGTCCTGACGAGCGAAGCGAAAACGACCAGTCCTGCAAAGTGGACAGCAAGCACCAATAGCGGTCCGGCGAGCTTCAGTCCGGGCTACGGCCTCGTCGGCGAAGTGGACGACCCGGGCAACATCGCTGTTCCAGACAGCGTTAGCACGGGGACGTCAGGATTCAGTAGTGCCTTCACGTTTCCGATCAATCCGGCGCTGAGCTTCACCAGTTGTACCCAGAGTAGTGTGATTTGCAGCACGCTACTGTCCGGCGTCCTCGGGCGGAGCTACGGGGTGATCGGGGAGCCACCAACCTTTATGGCGAGTGGAGGCTTGCCGAACTCTCAAGGTCCCTATTTGTGGTGCGTGACTGGAAATCCAGTGCCGGGCGGGTTCGATTTGGATACCACGACGCCCCCTTGCGTGCTGGGTAGTGAGACGTCGTCAACGAGCCCGGCACTCTATGAGGCCACCACCTCCATTTCAGGCTCGGCCCTCAGCTACACCCTGACGCCTCAGGCGGACGACGCGGGGAACGCCGCGGTGCCTGACAGTATTTCTTCCAATACGTCCGGGATCGATCCGCAAGCCTTTGTGTTACCGGTTGCGGCGGCGTTGACCAATAGCTGTAAACAAGGTACCGCAGCTTGCACGACGCTGCTGACCGGGGTTGTGGGCCGAAGCTATGGAGTGGTAGGCGCACAGCCGACATTCACGGCGACCGGCGGATTGCCGGACAGTTCAGGCAACTATGAGTGGTGTGTAACGGGCGCGACCGTGCCTGGCGGATTTAACCTGGACACAATGGTGAGTCCCTGTGTGCTGGCCTCGGAGGCTACAACAACCAGTCCGGCATCGTGGGAGGCGGCTACGGCAATCACGCCTCCGGGAAACACCAGCGGATTTAGTTTGACCGGTGAGGTGGACGACAAGGGTAACGCTGCGGTTCCAGACAGCATTTCGTCCTCGACGTCGGGGAAAACCAAGCCGTTCACTTTTCCGGTGAACGGGGCCCTGGCCGTGACCTGTCTGCAGGATGGCACCAGTTGCCCGTCGAACTTATTGGATGGCGTGCTCGGTCGAAGCTACGGAGTTATAGGCGCTCCACCCACTTACACTGCGACCGGTGGACTGCCTGACACGTCCGGCAACTACTTGTGGTGTTTGTCGGCGACTCAGCTCCACAGCTGGGGCTTCTCTGGCCAACCCAGCAGCACCTGTTCGCTGACCGGGTCGACCGCGGAGCCTGGCTTTAACCTTACCGCCAACCCAGTGTCCAAGACAGGGTCGGCCGGATCAGTCTCGCTCGATCCCGAGGTAGACGACAAGGGCAACAGCGCAGTGCCGGCCAGCTCTTTCAGCACGGGATCCGGAAGCACGTCAGGATTTCCGCCCATGCCAAGTACTTTGACCATTGACTCTGAGATCCAAATCGCCAACCGCAACCCCAACAAGACCGGCGTCACTCCACTCTCGAATGGCGAACTGAACGACTCCTACAGCGTTCTGCTCAGTTGCGATATCGGCACCACAATGCTCTGCGGCGGGACGGGCAGCCCCAACAATGCTGCGGCGATGTTTACCTGGAGCGCTACCTCCAACGACGTTACTGGCGTCAAGCTGACGACCACCACGCCGATAGCGCAGCCCGGGAACGATTTCTTCGCTGGAACGCCAAGCGCAGCGGGTCAGAGCGAGAGCGTGACCTTCACCGTGCAAGACGACGGCAACGCCGCGACGCCGCCCTGCAACACAGCCGGCACCGGCACCTGCCCAACCCTTCCGGCCTCCGTCGATGTTTTCCCGTCCATGGCCTTCGTCGGCTCGTCGGACATCAACAACGGCGTGCTACCTGTTGATACCTCCGCGAGCCCAATCACTATCGGTACAGTGATTGGCCTCCCCAAAGATGCCGCGTCGACTCAGCTTGCTACTTCGCCCGACGCGACCGATTTCTTTGTCGCTGACCCGAGCTTGCATCAGCTCTACATTATTAACAGTCAGACCGACGAGATTGTCGCGAGGGTAACGGGTCTCGACAGCGGAGCCCATGACACCCAAGGCGTGTCGGTCGGACCGCAAATAGCGCCGGGCACCACAGGTTTTGATCCCGACAGCGTGTACGCTTACGTAGTTAACGGCACTGGCGACGATGTTCAGGTGATTGGCGGGGATCCGTCGAACACCTCAACGTTCGGGAAGTTGAAAGCAACGGTTGATTTCACGTTGTCGGGTACATCCTCAAATCCCGTCGCCCTGGCCATCACGCCGACGGCTCTCGTGAACAAAACCCGTGAAACAAGGCTCTACGTGATTCGGCAGGACACCCACGAGGTTTGCATTATCGACGCAGAGCCCACCAGTACTACGTTTCTCATGCAGGTGCCGCCCGCCACAGGTTCTGGTAATGGCGACAACTGCATCGGTTTAGACATGAGCGCGACTGCGGCGTTTATTATCGTGAGCCCTGATGGCCTGTACGCTTTTGTGACTGAGAAACTCACAACTGGCGGCCAGGTGGAGGTGATCGACACGGAAGCCGGGAGCGCGACACAAGACCAAGTGATCGCCGCGGTCACCCTTCCCGCTTACTGCAAAGACCCGCAGCAGGCTGGTGTGACCGTTGACGGGCAATCTGTACTCGTGCCCTGTGGCGGAACCGACGGCAATAATCTTGTCGAGATACAGACGGTGGAGATCAGTACCACACAATTCACGGTCGGGCCCCACATCACACCCGAAGGCACTGACAATCAACCGCAGGCGATCACTTTTAGACCGGATGGAAAACTCGCTGTGGCGACCCTTTCGGCTACTGACAACCTGCTTCCGATCGAACTCATGCCGTTAATGGCGGAGCCACTCGTTTCTACTGCCCCATTCGCAGCGCCCGCCGGCATCACTCACATTCCGGATGCCGCTCTTCAAATCACGACATCAACGCTGCCGACCGCGACTCACGGCGAGGCCTATCAGTCTTCCGTGGTGGCAACTGGCGAGACTCAGGCGTATACGTTCACCGACGTGAACGGCGTCTTCGCCACATTGGGCCTCACCCTGAGTTCGGACGGAAAGGTCAGCGGTGCGAGTGTTGCAGATGAGACAGGAACACATTCGATCTTGATCCAGGTCAGCGACTCTTCGACGCCTGTGGTCAATACGGTGCAGGCGACAATAACGCTCACCATCCACTAACACGCGGCTGAGACGGGGATTCGCCGTTTCCGCTTCCCCGGGAGTAACCAGTCACGAAATCGGTGCAGTACACTACATCTCCACCAACGATGGTGGCTGCTACGGCGCCTTTCATTTGCCAGCCATCGAATGGTGAATTGCGGCTCCGCGACCGGCTGGCGGCGAGTGAATAGGCCCACTCACGATGAGGATCGATCAGGGTCAGGTCCGCGGGATCGCCCAGTCGGATGCGTCCGCCCGGACGCCGGATGATGTCCGCCGGATTCACGCTTAGCAATCGAATCAGCTTCGACAGTGGAATGCGGCCCGTGTGAACAAGCTCCGTCATGGCCAGGCCGAATGCAGTTTCAAGCCCAATCACTC
>JASHQD010000401.1 GCA_030037755.1 Terriglobia bacterium | reverse complement strand
ACGCGAACTCGTCGAGCACCACGTCGCCGGTGTAGCCTCGGGCCGTGTCCGGATTGGCGGCGAGCACGATGATGCGCGAGCCGTTGCCGAAGCGGATCTCGTGCTGCAGGGTCGACGTGCCGCCGAAGAGGCTCTCTCGCAGGTCCACGGCCAATCCATGAAAGCCGTCGACCCAGTCTTTGGCCTTTTCGCTGAGCTCGAGCGCCTGGCGCTCGGAGCGGGACAGAAAGATAATGTTGCGCCGCGGGAACTCGAGGCAGCGTGACACAGCCCATCCCGCTGTGGCGGTGGAGAAACCGATCTGGGCGCTCTTCACGGCGATTGCGAAGCGCGCCGCATCCATCGCCCAACGCCTTTGGTAAGCGCGCATGTGACTGAAACGGCTCAGGTCGGCGGCCCCGGAACTAACCTCAATTTGCGGAACCTGGAGCCCGGAGCGCGAGGACTCGGGCCGGGAGTCCTGCCGGTTCTCCTGTCGCTTTGCCGTTTTGCTCCGATTCGCCTTCATCAAAAGTCTCTGCCCAACCGTATTTCGTTCGTATTACCGGTCAGTTCTCATCTGCCGGGCCATCCCCGGCAATTTGCCCTGACACTGGTTCCAGCGATCGCCACTATTCGTTCCTCGCCGTCGGCATACCGTCCGGCGCGCTCGACTGCACGCCGCCCAACTGCGGCGGCGGGCGTAGACCCACAATGTCGGCGATTCGGCCGCAGATGGCGCGCATGTCCACCTCTTCGCCCGATTCCAATTGCTTGCGCGTAACAGTAGCCAGATCGCGCGCCTGGCCCAGGTGAGTGTCGGCTTGATGCAGTCTTGTCCTGGTTTGGCGCAGATCGAGGTCCTGGTCGAAGATTCGCCCTCTCTGCTTGTCAATGATCTTGACCAGTTCGTGGCGGGAGCGCTCTTCGTTAAGCATCTTGATGACTTCCGGCGAGAGCTCTTTTTGCGTGATCGCCAGGGCATTGAGGATCCAGATGTAAACCATCTTGCCGGCGTCGGAATTCGGGTCCCTGATGGCTTTCCGCAGCAGCCATTTGGCTTTCGCCTGAAGCGAGAGGCGGATCACACGATCGTTATTCTGGTCGAGATCGTCGAGCTTCCCTTCGCGCGCCTGGGCTTGGATCCTCTGCAGTTCATCGATCAGCTCGGCATCGTCGGGATCGGGCTCACGATACGCAGGATCGGAACTTGCCAAAGCCGTTTCATACGGGCCCCGCCGCCTGGCGAACTGTCGTCGTTTCGGTTTGCGTTCGTCGTCGCTCACTGCTGCCTCTTAACTTCTCAGCTCCAGCCCATCGGTACCGCGCCTGTCTCAAGCGCGTGAGTCGCGGGCGGGACGCCCGCGCTACAACCTACACCGCAACCCCGGGATCGGGCGGGATAACGTGCCCCAGAAGGTCGGCGGCCTTACTGGTGCCGCGGATCACAAGCAACTCGACATCCGCGACTCCCGCGCGCAACAGCTTCCGTTCGGCGTAGCCCCGCTGTTCGAGGTAATTCAGCTGGAACTTCAGCTCGGCATCGCTCAAGCGCCGGTCGGTGCGGCTCTGGATCTGGGAGCGCAATTCATAAAACGGCATCCACTCGAGCCCCCAATCCACCAGCACCTTCAACAATTCGCCTCGTTCCGATTCGTGCTTCACGTCTTCCGTGAGAGAACTCATAGGCCCACCCTCCTAGTCCGTTGTGTCCGGTGGTTCGATCCCTTCACCCGCCGCGGACGGTTCGGCTTCGCGGGTCCCGCCTTGCGGGAGCCTGCCGGCGTCCGGCAGCCGCCATGCGCCGGGCAGCGGCATGCTCAACAGGCTTTCCGGCGTCAAGCCCAACTGCCGCTGCAACATCTTTATGCGCAGCGCCTGGATGCGCGACCGGGCGCGCCGGATGCTGCGGTTCAGGTGAGTCTTGCGCAGGCGCAGGCTGGCGGCCTGGCGGCGCAACTCGGCGTTCTCGCGTACCAGTGCCATCCAAATCGTCGATTGCAGGGCCTCCACGCTCGCCGGAATTTCCATCTTTCGCGCCGGCGGCTTGAATCCGGCGCGCAAAGCCATCTCCGCAAGCCGCGCTCCGCGCCTGCCGGCATGGCTTTCGAGACTCAGTTTCAATCTCCGGAGAAGCTCCAACGGGATGCGCGCCGCCCCGCCAGCCCCGGGCCGTAGCGGCGTGTACTCGGGGTCAGCCGGTCCCATGGCAGCCGCGTCCGGGTCCGGAAGCCCCGGAAAAAATTCGTTGGTTAGCCGCATCCGCTCTTCGATCTCCCGGTTCATCTTTCCCCCCTTCGTTTTGCCGGCCCGCGCGCGATCGCCGCCGCTCATGCTTCCTTCGCTTTCGGCTCGAGGTAGATTCCCTCGTCGGGCGGCAAGCGCCCGTCCAGCAGATCGATTCCGTGCGCGGTGATCTTCACCAGCGTCATGCTTCCGTGCGTATGCGCTCCGCGCGCCACCTCCGTCTCCACCAGGCCCTTCTCAGCGAGATAGGCTACATGGAAGTGCAGCTCGTCGAGGGGGACGGGGTAGCCGAAGTAGTCCAGCTCGGCCTGCAGCAGCGGGAGCGTGGCCGTCTGCGGATAGATCAGGTTGAGATAGAACATGATCTTTCCCCGCAGAAGCTCCTTGTGCCGCAACGTAGTGCTCATTCCTCCACCTCCCGGTCCCCGGCCTGGGTCTTCGATTCCAGCATCTCGCCGACGCTGCGATGCAGGGCCTTGAGCGCGATCAGCATCTCCTGGTGCTGGTAATTTTCGAGCGAGTCGCGATGCTCGACCGCGGCCGCGAGGCGAGTGAGCGCGTCCGCCTGGGTTCGCGACGCGCCCGCCAGCTGAGCCACGTAATCGCGGGCGACATCGAAAGCGCTGTCGGTCTGGCGGCGCTTCACGTCCATGGCCTGGTCGATCCAGTGGTAAGCGATCCGCATCAGGCCATACGCGAGCACGATGAGGATCAGGATGCCGGGCCCCCAAAGGATCACGTATCGCGAGAGATCCTGCGGGATCACGCCGGCCTTCCTTCTGCGCCGCGCCGGCAAGCCGTCAACGTCGTGTGCGTGCGCCCCATAATCTCGTCCCATTCAGCCGCTTACCCAGTGTCCTTGTCGCTCCGAGGGAGGCGTTCTTCTCTCCGGAGTTTGTGGCTCTTCTAATTCACAATCCGACACTAGCATCGGTTTTTGGGACGGTGGGTGAAGTTGAGAAAAGTGGGAAAATTTTTTTTGCGATTTAGAATCTGCACTTTACATTGTGGAAATCTTTTGACTCTTGACGTGGTTTGCGTTCTGTTTTCCAGATTAGGGTTAAATTTGATGCCGGATGGCAGCCCACAGTACAGTACAACCCCTTTCGATCTGCGGAGTTATACCGGCCCGGTTGGAATCCAGACGCCTTCCGGGCAAACCGCTGCGACTAATCTGCGGCGAACCCATGATCGGATGGGTCTACCGGCGTGCCCGGGAGTCGAAGGCGCTCGACCGCTTGATCGTCGCCACAGACTCGAGCGAGATCCTAAGTTACTGTAAGAAAAGCGGGTTCGCGGTGGCACTGACCTCCAGCATTCACTCTTCAGGTACCGACCGTTTGATTGAAGTCATGGATCAGGAGACCTCTGCCGGGCGCGCGGCCAACGTTTATGTCAACATCCAGGGCGACGAACCCATGGTCACGGTCGATCATATCGATTTGCTGCTCAATGGGTTACGAACGCCGACCGTCTCCGGACTCCAGGTTTCGACCCTGAAAGTTGCCATCAGCCCCGACGCCGCCACCGACCCCAATGCCGTCAAGGTTGTGACTGACTCTCGCGGATTGGCGCTCTATTTCTCCCGTGCCCCGATCCCCTATGATCGCGACGCATCGGGCAAGGCCAGGTATTACAAGCACCTCGGCTTTTATGCCTACACAGCCGAAGCCTTGCGCCGATTCCGGACGCTTCCGCCGTCGCCGCTCGAAAGGGTCGAGTGCCTGGAGCAGTTGCGATTCCTCGAGGCGGGCATCCCCATCGCGGTGGTCGAAACCGCTCAGGACACGATCGGGGTGGATACGGAAGAGGATCTGCGGCGGGTGGAGGAGTATTTTCGGAACAGTCGACGGTCGACAGTCGACAGTTAGTCGACGGTCCACAGTTGACGGTCGACAGGACACCGTCCGGGATCGATTCCCCGCCAACAGTCCGATTGCAGACTGTTGACTGTCAACTGTGGACTGTTAACTGTCGACGGTTAACTTACCGGATCTGCCGTTTCAGCTCCGCCAGCAGATTCAGCGCCTCGAGCGGCTTCATGTTGTCGAGATCCGCTTCCTCGATGGCGCGGACGACTTCCGCGTTCAGCGGCGTGAAGATTGTCAACTGCACCGGCGAACGCTCCCGCGACTTGCGCGGCTCGCCCTCCGGACGCGACGCCTCGGCTGCCAGTTGTTCGCTGAGCGTATGCTCGCT
>JASHQD010000400.1 GCA_030037755.1 Terriglobia bacterium | reverse complement strand
AACGCCGGAAGCAGGGCGGGATGAATGTTCAGAATCCGGGCAGGGAAGGCGCGGATGAAATACGGGCTGAGGACGCGCATGAAGCCGGCCAGGCACACCACATCGACCGCAAAACTCTGCAGCAGCGCCACCAGTTCACGGTCGTAAGCCTCGCGATCTTTGCCCTTGGAGGGAAGGCAGCGTGCTTCGATCCCAAGGGTGCGCGCGCGATCGAGCCCGGGGGCCTCCGCGCGATTGCTGACCACGACCGCGATGCGAGCCGGGATCGCGCCCGAGAGCACGTTGCGCGCAATGGCCTCGAAGTTCGATCCGCGGCCCGAAAGCAGGATCCCGAGATTCTTCATTTTGGACGCTCAGGTTCTAACCCAAAGAGTAACGCAGCTGCCGAGCCTGGTTAAGCGCCAAAAACGGCCTTTTGGGGGCATAGCGGCTCAATTCTCACGCTCCAAAAACGACTAAACTCTTTGCAATCAGTAACCTCTTGGCTTTGCGAAGTGTAAGTAGCTTTGCTTTCAATAACCTAGTGGCTTTCACGGAATTCCAAAAACAGAAGTACCCTATTTTCAATAACCTGATGGCTTCGTTCGTGCAAAAATCAAAACGTAGCCGTCCTTCACCGATCGGGCATCCGAAAAAGTCATCGCCAACCCTGGGGCTCGTTGCCGCAAATGCGCGTCCGCTTCCTTTTGCTCAGCCATCTCGCTCCGCACGCCAACTCGACCATTGCAGAATGCCCGTCGTACACCAGAACGGGATATGTTATCAGGTGCGAATGGGACAGTGGGTGAAAGTGAGAAAAGTAAGAAACTTTTTTTGGCCATTGATTTCAATGGCTTAGATTCAAAGTAGTAAGTTTTACTCGCGAGAGGCTAGCGGCAGCCGCGTCTCACTTCTTGCCGGACCGATAGAGAATCACGCGGACCCTCTCGAGCGTAATCAGACCGCCGTCAACCATTTCGTCAAGGCGGGGGCAAGATGCGCTCGATACGCTCGGCGTCCTCCACGACTTCGATCGCCACTGGCAGGTACTGGGAGAGCCGGAGGATGGTATCCGTGTGATAGCGGCTCGACGAGCCGTAACCGCCCGAGCAGCACGGTCACGCCGCTCAGTCCCGCGCGCCGGCAGAGTTCCACGATTGCCGGGTGGAGCGGCTTATGTTGCCACCGGTCCGACTCGCCGATATGAACTCGCGTCAGCGTGCGCTCGCCCTCGAACTTCTGCTGCTCCAAGGAATCCGCCGTCAGAAGCGATTTGCCAGGCGCATGCCGAGTTTGAGCAGGAAGAGTCCGCCGAGGAAACTCAGGCCCGAATAAAGCAGGGCACGTATCCAGTCGCCGTCATCGAGCAGGTGGACGGTCTCCCAACTGAAGGTTGAAAACGTGGTGAATGCCCCGAAAAACCCGACGGTGATGCCGACACGCCAGTCAGCCGGGATCGAGATATGGGTCAGCGAATACTGTCCGATTCCGCCCAGCAGGAAGCAACCGATGAGATTTACGGCCAGAGTCCCGGTGGGGAACAGTGACCCGGTTCGGTCCTGCACCAGGCCCTGAAGACCGTAGCGAGCCAGCGTTCCGAGCGAACCAAACACCACCAAAATCGAAAAAATGCGCAACTTATCCTCATCCTTTCTGCCGCAGATCACTTGTCGCGGGGACAGGAAACAAGACGCCCCTGAGCGCCACGCAGCGGCCAGGAGTCATCATCCTGCAGAGGCAGGAGGTTGGGTGAGGCGAACTCCATCGCCCCAGAATATCCACCCGCCATTATACCGGATACGGGCCACAACGGCTCATTCGGTGGAGGTGATTGCGCGGCAGGTGGGGAGCTCCCTTAAGCCATCATCTTACGGCGAGAGGTGCCTACACGTGACTCCGTGATTTTCGTTGATGGCCAGTTCCCAGGCACAAGCGACCACATCATGAAGCTGGGCCTGGAGGCGAGCACGCATAAGATTCAGGTGCGCGACCGAGCCGGCAACACCGCGCTTGATGAGAACGTGGAGGTAGGCGCGCACGAGGTTACCGAACTCAAGCCTCATAAATGACGCTGAAGGGTGATCGCCCGAAAGTCGGTGACGCGCTGGTCCTCCTTCGGGTATCCTTCCAAGAATGACGCGAGAATATGTACTCCCGGCAGCTATCGTCGGCTTGACTGCGGTGCTTGCGAGCGCGCCGATGACGTCGCGCGGCGTGGACGCGAAAACGCTAACGGATGGTTCATCCCAATCGCAGCCCCGTTCGTTTGAGTTCGTTTACCAGGTCACCGTCGATTCCGCACCGAACGGCGATCTCAAGATTTGGATTCCGATCGCGCAGTCGGACTCCAATCAGGACGTGGCTCTCAAGACCGTCTCGGGGCTGGATTCTCCGCAGGCAACAAAACATGAGATCGGGGACCCCTCCGAATACGGCAACAGGTATCTCTATGCCGAGATTGAGAAATCGGCAACGCCGGTCACCGTCACGCTGAGATACGAGGTGACTCGCAGGGAATATTCGCGTGGCGGCTTGAACGAACTCATGCGTTACAACCGCGACGATGATCCCGCGCCCTCGAACGTGGCGCGGTTCCTCGCTCCGGACCGCCTGGTGCCGATCAACGACCGTTTCAGGACCATGGCTGCCGATATCACCCGCGGCAAGAACGGCGACGTGGAGAAGGCCTACGCCATTTACGACTACGTCTTCCACAACCTGCGTTACGACAAGTCCGGCGAGGGCTGGGGCCGCGGCGATGCCATGTGGGCCTGCGATTCCAAGCACGGCAACTGCACTGACTTTCACTCGTTGTTCATCGCGCTCATGCGAGCGGAGAAGATTCCGGCTCGATTCGCGATCGGATTCCCGCTGCCGGAAGATAAGAAGGAAGGCGATATACCTGGCTATCACTGCTGGGCCGAGTTCTACGCGAGCGGACTTGGCTGGGTGCCGGTCGACATTTCCGAGGCCTGGAAGAATCCGGCGAAGCACGACTTCTTTTTCGGGTCGATCGATACCAACCGGGTGCAGTTTACCATCGGACGCGACTTGATTCTCAACCCGCCGCAAAGCGGCCCGCCAGTCAACTACCTTGTTTATCCGTACGCCGAACTTGACGGCCAGCCGTATGAGCACCTGCAGAAGAAGTTCTCGTTCCACGAAATCCCGGCTCCAGTAGCACAGGCCGCGTCGAATGGTGAATAGTGAATGGTGAATAGTGAATGGGAACGCACCGAAAAACTGGCGCACTGACAGACTGATGTACTGACGCACCGAGGCACTAACGCTCGCCGCTCGCCGCCCCGGGTCTTAGCAGCAGCAGGATACTCACCGTGGCGAGCAGTGGAAGGGTCGCGGCCGCGAAGAATGCGGGAAAGTAGGAGAATCGATCCACCAGCTTGCCGACGGCGAGCGTGAAGCCCGCGCCGGCCAGGCCCGCCCCCAGCCCGCTTAATCCCGTTACCGATCCCACCACGTCCTGCGGGAAAAGATCCGACGGAAACGTCAGTCCCATTGTCGACCAGCTCGCGTATCCCCACACCGCGAAACCGATCAGCGCCAGGGCCCAATAAGCGTTGTGCGTGCGAGCTGCGGGAATCCCGGCGATCACCGGCAGGCAACTGATCACGCACACCCACTTGCGCGCGCGCAGCACGGGCATGCCGCGCCGGATCAGAAATCCAGAGGCAAATCCTCCGGTGAAGTTGCCGATATCGGCCGCCACAAACGGAACCCAGGCGAAGGCGGCGATCTGCTTCAGGCTGAAGCCGCGCGCGTCACTCAGGTATTGCGGAAGCCAGAATACGTAGAACCACCAGATGGGGTCGGTGAGCGACCGCCCGAGGAGAATGCCCCAGGTGTTGCTCTGCCCGAGGAGATCCAGCCACTTCGATGCGCCTTCACGGCCCGACTTGCGGGCGGTGTCGTGGCCGGCTTCGATCAGGGATCGTTCTTCAGCAGTTAGGTGGGGATGACGGTTAAAAGGATAATAGACCCGCAGCCACAGAAACAGCCACAAAAATCCCAGGATGCCGGAGAGCGCGAAGGCGTAGCGCCAGCCGAGCGTAATCGCGATCCACGGCACCGCCACCGACGCGATCGCGCCGCCCACGCTCGATCCGCTGTCGAAGATGGCCACCGCCACGCCGCGTTCCTTGGCGGGAAACCATTCCGCCACGGCTTTGCTGGCGCCGGGCCAGTTCATGCCTTCGCCGATGCCGAGCAGGAATCGAAACGCTGCGAATTGCGAGAGCGAGTTCGCGAAGCCAGTCAGCGCGCTGGTGATCGACCACCAGATCACGGCCAGAGCAAGGCCGATCCGGGTGCCGATCACGTCAAGGAGAAAGCCACCGATCAGCCACATTCCGGCGTATGAAAACTGGAAGGCGGAAAGAATCGAGGCTAGCTGAGTGTGGCTGAGGTGGAACTCGCGCGTGATCACCGGCGCGAGAACCGAGAATGTCTGGCGATTGATGTAATTGATGGTGGTGGACAGGAAGAGCGTCCAGACAATCCACCAGCGCAGGCGTCGGCTTGTCTTCACGGTGGCGGGTCTCGCGCGTTCTTCAGGCGCGCATTCTGCGATACGTTTCCAGGCACCGCTGGGCGGTTTCGAGCTCGGGATAGCGGCTGCCTTCCTGTTCGATCAGGTAGTACTCCACTCCGCCCTCGCTCTCGCCGGCAGCGAAGATCTCTTTCCAGGGCGCCGCGCCTTCGCCGAATAGCACTTTATAGCCGTCCTGCGACGACCAGTCTTTCAGATGCATGGAGTGGATACGTCCGGGATTCTGCTTGATCCACGCGACGGGATCGGCGCCGGCCGCGACGCACGTGCCCACGTCAAACTGGAGCATGATGCTCTTGTCGGTGTTCGCCGCCAGGATGTCCATCGGACGCTGGCCATCGATCGGATGCCATTCGGCGTCGTGGTTGTGATATCCCGCGTGCAGCTCCGATGCAGCCAGCGTTGTGTTGGCCGTATTCAGCGCCTCGGCCACTTGCTTCCAACCGTCTGCCGTCTTGATCTCTGCGCCCGGGTGCGCCATGACAACATATTTCGTGCCGAGGATGTGATTCAGGTCGGTGGCTTTGCCGATCCCGGCCGGCGTAAACGCCCGCCGGTCGTTGTGAGTCGAGTAGCAGCGGATGCCGAGATCGTCGAGCTGCTTGCGGACCTGTTTCGCGTAGTCGGGCGTCCAGGAGTAGTAGGGCGCAAAGAACTCCACGCACTGGTAACCCATTTTGGCCACCGCCGCGACCGTGCCCGGCAGATCTTTGTGCAGTTCGTCGCGGACGGAGTAAAGCTCGAGGCCAATCGGAATCTGGCTGTTCTCCGCGCCCAGCGCGGAAATCGCGTTCGAGAGCGGTCGCGCGGCTGCGATTGGCGCGGCGGCCATCAAACCCAGGAATGAACGTCGTGAAACAGTTTGCTGGTCCATGATACGGGTACCATATCACAGTTAAGGGCCGGACGAACCGGCTGGCTTTTCAGCCATTGACCCGTTTCGGCCGGCGGTCTAACATTTCTTCTTCGCTGTTGCGCAGACTCACGTCTCTCGCATCGCGGATCACATCAATTGCGCCCAACCGGCGCGGAGGAGATGATCATGCGCACTTCTCGTTCGAATTTCGTCGCACACCGTTCGGCATTACTCGTGACCCTGTGTGCGGCCATTTTGATTCCAGGTGTTTGGCTCACGCACCTGGGCGCTGCGCAGAAATACGTCGAGCACGACCGCAGCCACCCGCTGCCGACCGTGATCACGCCGGCCACATGCAGTACGCAGGACAAGGCCGGCGACGTGCCCTCGGATGCAATCGCGCTTTTCAATGGACACGATCTCTCGAACTGGGAAGCGGTGAAAGGCGGCGGACCCGCCGATTGGACCGTCGGCGATGGCTATTTCTCGACCAAACCCGGCACGGGCGACATTCGCACCAAGCAGGCGTTCGGCGACATGCAGTTGCACGTGGAGTGGTCCACGCCCAATCCGCCGCATGGCGAAGATCAGGACCGCGGCAACAGCGGCGTGTTCCTGATGGGTCTTTACGAGATCCAGGTGCTGGACTCGTATCACAGCGTGACCTATGCCGACGGCCAGGCGTCTGCCGTGTACGGCCAGTATCCGCCGCAAGTGAACGCCTGCCGCGCGCCCGGTGAGTGGCAGACCTACGACATCATCTTCCACGGTCCGCGCTTCACCGACGAGGGAACGCTGCTGCGCCGCGCCACCGTCACGGTGATCCAGAACGGTGTGCTGACGCAGGACAACGTCGCCATCATGGGTCCGACGGGACATCATATCCGGCCGCAGTACACGCCCACGCCGGACAAGCTGCCGCTGGCCCTCCAGGACCACAATCATCCCGTGCGCTACCGGAACCTGTGGGTGCGCGAGATTCCCGAGCGTCCGATGTGAGCCCGGGACGCGATGACGGTTACGAGCGGTAGCTGGAGTTGATGCGCACGTACTCGGTGGTGAAGTCGGACGTCCACACGGTGGCGCGTCCAGGTCCGGACTTGAAATCGACGATGACCGGCACGTGGCGCTCCAGCATCTTGTGATGTGCCGCGGCCTCGTCGAAGGGATGCGACTGTCCGCGGCGGCAGACCGTGATCCCCGCCAGTCGAATCTCGGCGCTCGCGGGGTCGAACGCCACACCTCTGGGCAGCGGCGTTCGGCCCGCTGCCGCCAGGATCCTGCCCCAGTTGGGATCGGCGCCGGTGAAGGCGGTCTTGACGAGCGGCGACCCCGCAATCGTCCTCGCGATGACCGCGGCCACGGCATCCGACGCCACACCGCGGACTTCGATTTCGGCCACGCGGCTCGCGCCTTCTCCGTCGCACACAATCATCAGCGCCAGGTCGCGGCACACGGACTCGAGCGCGCGTGTGAACCGCTCGAGATCAGGGCCGGCCCTGCGAATCGGGGGCGCGCCCGCGGCGCCGTTCGCCAGCAGAATCAGGGTGTCATTTGTAGACGTGTCGCCGTCGACGGTCACGGAGTTGAATGTCCGCCCGGCAACTTCGCGTAGCAGTCGGGCGGCTACGGGCCAGCTCAGCGCGGCATCGGTCACGACGAAGGCGAGCATCGTCGCCATCTGTGGATGAATCATGCCCGCGCCCTTCGCGCAACCGAGCACGCGTACCTCTTTGCCATCCACGCGGCAAGTTGCCGCCGACCATTTCGGACGCGCGTCCGTCGTCATGATGGCGCGCGCGGCGGAGTGATAAGCGTCCGTGGTGCTCTCCAGGTTGCTGACGAGCGACGGCACGGCCGAAGTCAGCTTGCTGGCATCGAGAGGGATGCCAATAACGCCGGTCGAGCAGACCTGAACCTGGTCCTGTGGGCAGCCGAGTTCGCTCGCCACGGCCGCGGTCGTTGCCCGCGCGGCTTCGATTCCCTGGGCTCCCGTGGCACAGTTCGCGTTGCCGGAATTGGCGACGATGGCCCGCGCGAGGCCTTGCGATTTTTCCAGATGCTCCCGCGAGACGAGCACGGGCGCAGCTTGCACGCGATTCGTGGTGAAGACTGCGGCCGCGACCGCCGGGGCGTCACTCGTAATCAGCGCCAGATCGTGTTTGCGGCTCTTCTTAAGTCCACAAGCAACGGAGGAATACTGGAATCCTCTGGGCAGCAAGTGCTCCGCGATCGCCGCCGGATCTGTAAAGAACTTTTTCATGCGTCCACCTCCAGATCCGCCAGGCGTTCGCGGCAGCGCGCAATCGCCTCGCGAACCCGTGCCGGTGCCGTGCCGCCTTCGACGCTGCGCGCCGCCAGCGCCGCATCCGCACTAAGCGCTCGCTGCACGCTCTCATCGAACAGTGGCGAGAAGGTGCGCAGTTTTTCGAGCGGCAGCGACGTCCAGGATTGGCCGGCGCGCTCCGCCTCGCGCACGATTTTGCCAACAACTTCATGGGCCTGGCGGAAAGGCAGTCCGCGCCGCACCAGAAAATCCGCGGCCTCCGTCGCCAGCAGAGCAGGATCGGCGGCAGCCTCGCGCAGCCGGGGTTCGTTCACCTGCATACTGGCGATCGCGCCAGCGGCCACTGTGAGCGCGGCGAGCGTCTGGTCGTGCGCCGCGAAGAGCGGCTCTTTATCCTCCTGCAGATCGCGCTGATAGCCCGTGGGCAGTCCCTTGAGAGTCGTCAGCAACCCAAAGAGCGCGGAACTGGCGCTCGCCGTCTTGCCGCGAATCAATTCCCAGGCGTCCGGATTCTTCTTTTGCGGCATGATGCTGCTGCCCGTCGAGTGTTCGTCGCCGGGCGTGACGAAGGCGAACTCGGACGAAGCGAAGAGCACCATGTCTTCAGCGAGACGCGAGAGATGCGTCGCTATAACCGACAAAGCGTAGAGATAGTCGAGCGCAAAGTCGCGCGCGCTGATGGAGTCGAGGCTGTTCGCGGTCGGCCGCTCGAATCCAAGCTCGTGCGCGAGCGCGGCGCGGTCGATGCCAAAGGCTGTCCCCGCAAGAGCGGCAGCGCCCAGCGGGCATTCCGCGGCGGCGTCCCGTGCGGCCTCGAGACGGTCGAGATCGCGGAAGAATCCTTCGGCGTGCGCCAGCAGAAAATGCGCGAAGAGTATGGGCTGCGCGTGTTGAAGATGCGTCATGCCCGGCATGGGCACGCCCGAGTGATGATCCGCCTGTTCAATCAGCGCGGCGATCAGCTGCATGACGGCGCCGCGCGTGGCGGCGACTGCGTCGCGCACGAAGAGCCGGAAATCGGTCGCGACCAGATCATTGCGGCTGCGCCCGGTGTGGACCTTCCATCCGGTGGGACCGATCAGCTCGACGAGGGCCGATTCGACGAAGTGATGAACGTCCTCGGCATCGGACCCCTGCACCCAGCCGCGATCCTTTTGAGCGCGCGCTTGAATCTGGTCGAGCGCCGTGAGGATCAAGTCCGCTTCGGCCTCGCTGAGCAGGCCGGCCTTCCTGATCGCCCGGCTCCAGGCGCGGTTCACCCTGAGCTCGTAGAGCAGCAGCCTCTGATCGAACGGGAACGACCGCTGGAACTCGTAGAAGACCTCGTCGGGCGGGCGGTCGAAGCGGCCGCCCCACAGCTTGGAGCCGGACGCGCTCATGACTGCGAAGCACCCTGGGGCCGCGTGACGGGAAGCGCGAAGAGGTTGATGAAACCCTCCGCGTCCTTGGCGTTGTAGCGGGCCATATTGAAGCTGGCGAGATCGGCACGATACAGGGAGTACGGTGACGAGCGCCGCGTCACCGTGACATTGCCCTTGTAAAGCCTGAGCCCGACGCTGCCCGTCACCCGCTGCGCGGCCGCTGCGAAGAATCCGTCAAGCGACTCGCGCAAGGTCGTGAACCAGAGCCCGTAATAGACGAGTTCGGCATAACGATTGGAAAGCGACTGCTGGAAGTGCGCGGTTTCACGATCCAGACAGATCGATTCGAGCTCGCGATG
>JASHQD010000399.1 GCA_030037755.1 Terriglobia bacterium | reverse complement strand
GGGACAGGCCGCGGCAACAATCGTGGACGACGGTCACAAGAACACCGAAACCGCAGCCCATTTCGATAACGCCAACGGCAGCCAGGTGCTGACCGGAATCGACTTCAACGGCTGGACGAAGAGCATCCAGTTCGGATCCGGCGGCAACGGCCCGACCGAATCAGGACAGTAATTTTAAGGGTTAGGGGCTAGGGACTAGGGTCAGGAAGGAATTGACGATTGATGATTGCCGATTGACGGGCCATATTCGAAAATCGCAATCGCAATCGGCAGTCGTGAAATCGGCAATCCCTGACATCTAGAGACTGATCCCTGGTCCCTAACCCTGACCCCTCACCTCTGAGCCCCGACTCCTGATTCACTCGTCCTGCAGCGCCTTGACAGGCTCGACCCGGGTGGCGCGATACGCGGGAATGATGCAAGCTACGACCGCGACCGCGGCGAGCATGGCGGAAACAGCGCCGAAGGTGGCGGGATCCGTAGTCTTCACGCCAAAAACCAGGTTCGCAATCACGCGGCTGAGCCCGAGCGACGCCACCCACCCGATGGCGACACCCAGCAGCGTCGGCTTCAGCCCATCGGCGATCACCAGTCGCAACACATCGCGCGTCTGCGCTCCCAGCGCCATCCGCACGCCGATTTCGCGCACCCGCCGGCGCACGGCGTAAGCCAGAACGCTGTAGATTCCGACCGCGGCCAGCAGCAGCGCGAGTCCGGCGAAGGCGGCCAGCAGGAGCATGTTCATCCGGCGCTGAGCGATCGACTCCCTGAAGAGATCTTCCATGGTCCGGACATTGAGCACGGGCGCGGTGGGATCCACGCTGTGGATCGCGGCCGTGATCTCCGCGGTGGCCGCCGACGGATTCGACGCGGTACGCACCACCAACGACATTGGGAAGGACCTCCATTCACCGAAACCAGGCGCGGGCGCGGACATCTGTGCCAGAGGCAGGTAGAGCGTGGCGGCGGAATCGACCTCGTCCAGGCCGTCCTGCTTGACGCTTCCGACCACGCCCACGATCTCGCACGGTCCGAGCGGAGAGAAAGCCCGCGTGAAGTGCTTGCCGATCGGATCGCCATCCGGCCAGAAGCGATGCGCCATCGCTTCGCTGATCACGGCCACGGGATGCGAGTCCGCGGTGTCGGCGGCGGTGAAAACGCGTCCGCGCAGCAGGGGGATACGCAGGGTGCGGAAATAACCGGGGTCGACGGTGCGGACCGGCACCTCCGGCTGATCCGCCATGGCGACGACGGGCCGGCCCTCGATCTGGATGGGCTGCGTGGAGCCGCCTTCCGTAGGCAAGTCGTCGGTCACGCCGGCCGATTCGATCCCGGGCAGCGCCGCGATCGCGCTGCGCACGCGCTCGAAGAATTCGCCCTGCTGCGCAGGCACAGGGAATTTCTTCGGAGCAACCGAGACGTCCATCGTCTGGACGTTGTGGGGATCAAGTCCGGTATCGACACTGCGCAACTTCCGGAGGCTGCGGATCATCAGCCCGGCGCCGACGAGCAGCATCAGCGAAAGAGCGACCTCCGAGACGACCAGTACATTCAAGTGACCGCCGGAGTCGGCATCGGTCCGGCCGAGGCCCTGCTTCAGGACGTCGTTCAAGTTGGTCTGGGTGAATCGGCGCGCGGGCAGGAATCCGGCCAGCGCTCCAGCCAGAACGGAGATCACCAGTGTGAACGCCAGCACCCAGCCGTCGAGTTTGATCTCGATCGCCTTGGGCAATTGGCTCGCGAAATAGGCGGCGATGGCGCGCACCATCGGGCTCGCCAGCAACAGACCCACGCCGCCGCCTGCGATCGACAGCATCACAGTTTCGCCCAGCACCTGCTGCACGATTCGTCCGCGGCTCGCGCCCAGAGCGGCGCGAATCGCCATTTCCTTTCGACGGATCATGGTTCGCGCCAGGACGAGATTCGAAATATTGGCGCAGGCGATCAGCAGCACGAAGGCCACGGCGCCGAGCAGGACGAGCAGCGCCAGGCGGACGTCGCCCACCAGTTCGTCGCGCATCGGGACCACGACCGCGCCCCAGCCGTTGTCGTCGGCCGGATACTGTTGGGCAAGGCGATTCGAGATCGTATTCATCTCGGCCTGCGCCGCTTGCGGCCTCACGCCGGGCCGCAACCGCGCCGTCACCATGTAGTGGTGCTCGGCGCGAATCGCACGCTCCTTGTCAGTCCAGGCGAGCGGCGTCCAGATCAGCGCCCACTCCGGACGATCGAACCTCGGGCCCATGACGCCCACCACAGTGTAGGTCTCGCCATCGAGGTCGATCTTCTGGCCAACGATGCTCGAACTGCCGCCGAACCGGCTCTTCCAGAAGCGATAGCTCAGCACGGCCACTTTGCCGTGTCCCGCCTGGTCCTCATCGGGAAGAAATGTGCGCCCGAGAATCGGACTCACGCCGAAGACGGAGAAGAAGCTTGATTCGACGGCGCCGGCCTGGATCGATTCGGGATTGCCGCCGCCGGTGACATCGTACCAGGCGAACGTGTAGATGGCGGTCTTTTCGAAGACGTGGTTCTCGCGCGCCCAATCGATGTAGTTGGCCGCCGAGACGGAGAACTCCGTCATCCCGGGGAAGCTCTTCGCCGGGGGCACATGCCAGATCTGCACCAGCCGCGAAGGATCTTTGTAGGGCAAGGGCTCGAGCAGCGCCGCATTGACCACGCTGAAGATCGCAGTGTTGGCGCCGATGCCGAGCGCGAGCACGATTATTGCCGCCGTCGCGAATCCCGGGCTTTTGGCGAGCACGCGCGCGCCGTGTCGAATATCCTGCCAGATCGTATTCATGCCAGCCTCCTGATCCGCCTTCGGTTGTCTGCGCAGGCTGCTGGTCGCCTATTTCGTCCCCGGAGGAATGCCCACACCTCGGAGGATGCCGGTCGACCAGATCGCCGGGGCGGAAGTGGCAATCGACGCGCCAAAGTTCCGTTACTGTATGTAACAGTAAATGGATGGTTTATTCTGCAAGCCGCGCTGCAGAAGTCGATCGTCAGTGTTCGCTGGTGGATTGCGGTGTCCGGGAAGGAACAGCACGGCAGGCCGGAAGGAGGGCCAAGTGGGGCCCAAAGGAGCGCGATACGGGCTCGAACAGCGTGGTGCGGGCTCAACGAGGGCGCGGCCCGGCGACGGTCCCGGATTCAAGATTCGAGATTGGAATTTCGCGACGCCTTCTGCTCCTCTTAGTCTTTTGCATCCCTTTGAGCGAGGCGCGGCTCCGCCGCTCCAGGTTGTCAACCAAACTCACTCCAGATGAGCGGCAAAGAATCGCAGGGCGAGATCGTTTGCCTGCGAGTGGATCGCATCGCGATCCACACCCGCCGCATCGGTGCAGAGTAAAGCCAGGCGCTTGTGGCCTGCGTCTGCGCAGGAGTCGAGGAAAGTGTAATGCGCCACGCCGCCCGGCAGGATGACGAGCTTGGCGCCGGGAATATGCGCGGCGAAGTAGCGCGCGCTCGATGCAATCGGGACATTCTGATCGCTCGCGCCGGCGACGATATCGACTGGAATGGCGATCTTCGCGAGACCAGCGGGCGTAAAGGCCGGACCGAGCGCGGGCGCCATGGCGAAGACAGCGCGGACCCGGCGGTCGCGATAGGAATCGCCGGCGTGACGCAGCACGGCCTGGAACGCGGCATCGCTGTCGCGGAGTTTGTTGAACTGCTCGACGAGATCGGGAAACTCCGGTGGACTCTTGCAAATCGCGTCCGCACGCGGCGATTTGCAAAACGCCAGGTAGGCCGGCACGTCGGTGGTGCCGCCGGCGATCTCGACCATGGTATAGCCGCCGAGCGAGAATCCGGCCGCGCCGATGCGCCGGGAGTCGATGCGGGCGCCGAAGGTGGAATCGGCAAGCATCTTGTCGATCACCACGCTCAAGTCGCGCGCGCGCTCCCACCACGTGGAGAATCCCTGCGGCGTGTAGGCTTCCGTGGCGTTGTTGCCGGGATGATTCACGGCGGCCGCGATGTAGCCGTGCGCGGCAAGCACCGTGCCCATCCAGGCCATCGACAGCGCCGAGCCGCCAGTGCCGTGGGAGATCACGATCAAGGGAAACTTCGCCGGCGTCTTTGCGATGGCCGCATCCGGCGCCGCGATGCCCGCGTTGAACAACGGACTGTCCGGCGGGCCAATCCATTGTGGCTTTTCGACCGAACTCGATTCCGCGGGATACCAGATCGTGGTGGTGAGCGCGTGCGTGGCCGCACCGCGCCAGTCGTAGGTCTGGTCCACGGCAAAGGTCCGATTCTGCACGCCGGTCTTGAATTCCGCTTTTGCCTGCGCACGAGCGGCGGCGCCAAAGGCCGGGAATACCAGCAGGGTGAGCATGATTCTCGCTGCCGCCATTCGAACCATAATTGCTCCTCACAAGGGCACGGCTGAAGCCGGGTCCTGGCTTGGCCGGACCTAGCCTAGGATCAGCGCCTCGGAACCCCGTTGACAAGCCGGGCATGGTATTTTATACTGATCTCTCGCCCAGGGGTTCGCGTCATGTTCCCACTCCTGCCATTCCGGCCGCGGTCGCTGCTCGTCGCCGTCCGGCACCCTGTTCCCGCGCGGGCAATCGGCCGCGTGCTGAATGGCGGACTTGGCAATGACGCACTCAGGACCCGGAAGGATACCCCGGCCAGCCTTGATACTAACCTGCAGATTCTGTCCGGCGTGCAAAGAAGATTTCACTACCAAGGCCACGGAGACAACGGCTCGAGCCTTGGTGGCCTCCGAGGTCTTTGCAGTGAAATTCTTTTGTGGTTGCGGCTCAGGCAGGGGCAGGTTGAAAGGTTCCGGGCACGGCGAGCAGCGGGATCCTCGACTTCCGGAACGGAAACGCCCGACGGAGACCGTCGCGATCCGGGACGCGTGGAGCCGTGCCGGGAAGCACCTGCCAACCGCCACCGGTCACCGGTCCCTGCTTCATGGGCGCTGTTCCTCTTCATCGCCGTGTTCCCGCTAGGCGCCGTTGCTGCCGACAAGGCAACCAGCCACCTGGCCCGAGGCAACTTGCTGGCACAGCAAGGAGACTGGCCGGGGGCGGCAACGGAATATCGTCAGGCGCTGCGCCTCCGGCCGGATCTCGTCGAAGCCCACTACAATCTGGGCAACGCCCTCAGCGCCGAGCGCGATTTCCGAGGTGCGACTGCGGAGTATCGCCAGGCTCTGAAGCTCGCCCCGGACTACGTCCCGGCGCACAACAATCTGGCCCTGGTCCTGCGGGCCGCAAACGATCTGGCCGGCGCGGCTCATGAACTGCGCGAAGCCATCCGCCTGCAGCCCGACTATCCCGAAGCGCACTTCAACCTGGCGGAGGTTCTCGCCGATCAAGGCGACTTCGCGTCCGCGGTGACGGAATACCGGCTGGCGCTGGTGATCAATCCGAACGACGCCGTGGCCGCTGCCAACCTTGGCTACGCGCTCGACAAGTCGCATCGGCTCGACGAAGCCATCGTCGAGCTGCGGCAGGCGATCAAGATCAAGCCCGATTACCTGGAAGCCCACCTTACGCTGGGCAACGCGCTCGCGGACGGCGGCGACTTCGATGGCGCCATCGCGGAGTACCGGCTGGCGCTGCTGCTCGGTCCGAACGACGCCGCCGCGCGCGACGATCTCGGACTGGCTTTCGAAGAGAACGGGGATCTGACGCGCGCCATCGTAGAGTATCGCGCCGCAATCCACTCTCAGCCCGGCGACGCTGCCGCTCACCACAATCTGGGTCGCGCACTGGAGATGATTGGGGACCTCGGGGGCGCGGTCGAGCAATACCGGTCCGCCGCCCGCCTCGATCCCGATAATGGGCGGTATAGGACAGACGCCGCCCGGCTGGCGGACGCGGTCAAGCAGTGACTCTCGGCGGGACTCCAGACCACTTTGCACAGTCCGTTCGAGGCGTTTGGGATCACCCGGACTAGCCTAAACTTGCGAGTCTTCTCCCGTGCGGGCGCGGTTTTGCCGCCGTGCCTTGGGGAAAGCCTGCGGCTTTTCCGGGCCGGCGGCAACCCCTGTCCCGAAACTCTCTTTGCCGCGGCGCCGGAAGGGCTGAGCCTTTCCGCAAGGCACCGCGGCAAAGCCGCGCCGAGTGGGACGACCCAGTCGGGGACAAAGCGTGGATTAGCAAGTAGCGATGGCGGGAAGGGCGGGAGAGGGAAAGCCGGCGGGGATCGCCGCGGGCTTGCGGCTGGATCCATAGTTGCGGCAAAGTGTGCTGACGATGCGTTGGGCGCTGCGGCCGTCCCACAGCCTGGGAATCCGGCCAATTTTCGCGCCTCCGGCAAGCATGCGACGCGCGGCAGCGAGGATGTGCTCGGGTTCGAGCCCGGCGATTTGATTGGTTCCTTCGAGCACAGTGATGGGACGCTCGGTATTGTTGCGCAGCGTGAGGCAAGGAACACCCATGGCGGTGGTTTCCTCCTGCACGCCGCCGGAATCCGTCATCACGAGCGCGGCGGCGCTTTCCAGGCGGATAAAGTCGAGGTAAGGCAGCGGACGCGTGAGGCGAATTTTCGTATTGACGCCATCCGCGCCGGCCAGGCCGCATTCCCGCAACCGCGACTGCGTCCGCGGATGCGCGGGAAAGATGACCGGGAGTTCGCCGGCGAGTCGCTCGAGCGCGCTCCAGAGGCCGCGCAGAACCGCGGGATCGTCAACCGCCGCCGGACGGTGCAGCGTGGCCAGAACGTAGCGGCGCGTCCCGTGGCCGCCGTTCAGCCCGAGGCGCGAGAGCACCGTGGAGCGGCGCGCGGCCTCGAGGAATCGGGTCAGGGTGTCGATCATGACATTCCCGGCCAGGAAGATGCGGTCCAGTGGCTGGCCTTCCGCCAGCAAGTTAGCTACCCCGCTGGGCTCGCTAGCGAAGAACAGCGACGATAGGGAGTCGGTCGCGATGCGGTTGCGTTCCTCCGGCATCGTGGGGTCGAAACTGCGCAGCCCCGCCTCCACGTGCGCGACCGGAACGCCCAGACCGGCCGCGGCCTGCGCGCCGGCCAGCGTCGAGTTCACATCGCCGACCACCACCACCACGTCGGGACGCGCGCTGCCGATGACTTCTCGCAACGCCGGCGCCATTTCTGAGGGCGACGCCGATGCGCGCGGCCTCAAGGTGAAGTCAGGCGCCGGAATGCTCAGATCGTCGAGGAAACGATCGGACATCTCGCGATCGAAATGCTGCCCGGAATGCACCAGGACGGGAAGCACTCCGCGTCGGCGCCGCATCTCCGCCTGCAGGGCCGCGATCTTCACGAAGTTCGGCCTCGTCCCGGCGACGGTCAGAACCTTCAGCATCGATGACGGATTTGCATTCCGGGCTAAGGCGAGCTTGGACTGGCCGGAGGGCCTCCGCCGCCACCCTTGCCACCGCCCGCCAGCGCCGCGGCGATTCCGCCGGCCACGCCGCCGCCAATCAGCAGCACAAGAATCGGGGTCTTGCTATGGGAGGAGACTGTGGGCGCAGGTGCCGGGCCCGCCTGTTCTCCGGGCCCGGGCGCGCCTCCTTCCCTCGCCTGGGTGGCCGCCGCTGATGGACAGGTCGATGTCTGACCCTGGCCTACAGTATGACTCTGCCCTGTCCCCATCTCCGAGACGTCAACGGCACCGGCGAGAGATTGAACGTCAACGCTGGTGCTGCCCGGCGGGCCGGTAACTGAATACGATACCGCGGCGCTCGCCGTCGACGCCACGCGGCACAGAAGCGCCTCCACCACGATCGCGCCCTGAGCGGCGGCGTGCACGATGATGCTGCCATGATCGAGCGTGGCCAGCACATGTTCCGGAGTACCGCTGAAGGTCACGATGGTGTTTTGAGCAAGCTCAACGTGGTTGCCCGCCGAGAACTCAACCAGGGCGGCGCCGCCTGGGCCGGTGCTCATGATGTCCCCTGAGACAATCGTTCCGCCGCTGGGCACGGCGGTGCCGCCCAGCATGGCGCCGGACGAGCGGACGATCTGGCCGAGCGCGGGCTTGGTCTGAAGCTGGCCGCCGCGCGCGGCGAATGCGGCGGGCGTGCTGATGAATAGCGCAAGAAGAAGGCAAGTCACTCGTCTCATGTGTTCCTCCCTTCAGACTTCTTCAGCGACGCCGGAGGGTGTCGTTTGGCCGATCGAGACCGGCCGGAGCGCGCCTGATCCACACCCCTCGATGACCCCGGCGTAGTCATTCATCATCGCTGCGGCGCTGAAATGCTTTCGGACCCAGGCCACGCCGGATGCGCCCATGGCAGCACAGCCAGCGGGATCGTGCGTCAGCGTGCGAACCGCCTCCGCCAGCGCGGCGCCATCCGACGGCGGCACAACCAGCCCACACCGAGCGCTCTCGACGATCGCCGCCGCCTCGCCGCCGACGGAGCACAGCACCGGCTTTCCGGCCGCCATGTACTCGTAGATTTTCGACGGGATCGTGATGCGGAACAGCGGATCGTCGCGGAGGATCACGAGCAGCGCGTCGCAGGCGGCGAGCAGCCTGGGAACACGGCGCCGGGGCACGCCGCGCATGAAGCGGACGTTGCCGGAGGCGCGGCGTTCCAGCCGGGACTTCTCCACGCCTTCGCCGACCATCAGGAAGGCCACGCCTTCGTCACGCAGGCGAACGGCGGCATCGAGCGCGGTATCGAGTCCCTGCGCAAGGCCGTGATTACCGATGTAACCGACGAGAAACCTCCCGGCGAGCGCCGCGGTCTGTCGCAGGCGTGCTTCCGGCCTGCGGTCACGAAAAAGGCCGGTGTCGACGCCGTTCGCGATGACGCTCAGGCGCTCCCGCGGAATGCCCCGGGCGGCGAGGTAATCCCGGAATCCATCACTGATCACCACCACGCGCGCCGAGCGCCGATAAAGCAGCTTCTCGAATAATCCCAGGATGCGCAGCGCCGGTCCCCGCTTCATCACGCCGACCGCTCGCGCCGAATCCGGCCAGATGTCCTGCAGGTCGTAGACCAGCGGAGCGCCGTGCCACGCGTGCAGCGCGAGCGCGGCGATGCCGGCGGGCAGTGGCGACACGGCCAGAACCGCGTCCGGACGCCTAAGCAGCACCCCGCGCGCGATCGCGAACAGCACGAAGGTGAGGTAGTTCAGCACGCGCTTCCACGGGCGCGAATCCGGCGAGCGAAAGACCCGGAGACGGAGGACCCGGAAGCCCTGGACACGCTCGTCCGGCGGCGCATCGCGGCAGAAGTATCGTTCCGCCATCGCCGGATGATTCGGCCGGCCGGTCAGCACGGTCACTTCATGGCCGCGAGCCGCTAGGGTCGCGGCGAGTTCGTGAGCACGGCGCCCGGTGGCACCAAGCTCCGGCGGGAAATACTGCGCGACGATCACAATTCGCATCGGGCACCCCTCTCGTTGCATTGCGGATTGTCAATCGAGCAGGTTCGCCGCCGCGGGAACAAGGTCGTCCTGTGCGGCTCCGGCGACGCCGTAATACTGCCGCATCCAGTCGATGGTACGCGCCAGTCCCTCCACCAGCGCCACCTGAGGACGATGACCGAGGTCGCGCTCGGCCTTACTGACGTCCACGCGCTTGTTGCGCGTGGTGAAAGGTTCGGAGCGCTCGTAGGTCACCAGGCGGTCGTCCCGGCCGAGGTAGGCCAGCACGAGGTCGGAAATCGTCTTGATGTCGTGGTATTCGGTCGATCCCACGTTGTAGACCTCGCCCGGGTGAAAGCGTTCGGCGATGTTGGCAAGCGTGGCGGCGGCATCGCTCACATAAGTAGCCGACCGGTGATGATCGAGATAGACCGTGTACGGCAGGCCGCGCAGGGCCGAGTAGCAGAACCGGGAAATTACGCTGCGGTAGGTGCTGTACTTTTCGCCGGGCCCGTAGACGTTGAACATCCGCACCCGGACGCTTTGGGTGCCCGCCATGGCCGC
>JASHQD010000398.1 GCA_030037755.1 Terriglobia bacterium | reverse complement strand
GTCGCTCGGTAGAGTTGAAGGGATGTTCTGCGAAGAGGCGGCGCGCCTGAAGTCGCAATTGGTCGAGGCGGAAGCCTGGCTTGCCGAGGTCCAGCACGACGTCCAGGTCGTAACAGGACGAATTGCTCTGGACGACTTGAAGGTCCTCCGGCGAAGGCTGGACCGTGCCTGGCAAAGGCGCATCCGGGCCCGGATGGAGCTCAATGCCCACACCATGCGCCACGGGTGCCTCTGGATTTCGTAGCCGCTGAACTCTGGCGCCATCGGCGCAGACACATCGGCTGCGCGGCATGAGGCCCTTCCCTGCGATGATCTGCGAAGAACGAGCCCGGCTTAAGTTTGAGCTGGACGACGCGTACGCGATCTTCGATCGCGCCACCGAATCCCTCAGAGATGGCATTGGTTCCTGCGCCCCAGACGAAATCCGGGACCTGCGCCAACGGCAGGCGTCGGCCTGGGACAATCTGCGCCACGCTTATGCGGCATACGAGGCTCATCTCGCAATGCACGAGTGCTTGTGGCGGCCGGGCCACACGGCTGAAAAGGCCGATTAGCACGGATCCGTAAACTACGCCTGCCCGTGCGCCATTTTATTGCGTGGCGCGCACGCGGGCTCACCTCTCCCACTCAGGACATCCGCCGCCGCAGGGCGCTATAATCTTGACGGGTTCACCGCGGGGGCGAAGACTGGCGGCGACTGTGTACTCCAGTTTCCGTGGCACGCTTCCCATACCCCGAGTGAACGACGGCGCGAGGGCCTTGGGTTCAGATGCCTTGCCTCGAGAGGATCCGCCTGAAAGCCGAAGTGGCGCAAGCGGAGGCTTGGTTTGACGAAGTTCGGCGCGACTTCACGATCAGCCTGGGCAGGGTCGCTCTCGAGGATCTGAAAGTCCTCCACAAACGAGTGGATCGGGCTTGGGCCCGGCTGCGCCAAGCGCGCACCGCCTACGATACCCATGTGGCTGACCATAGTTGCACTTGGACGATCTAGCGCCGCCCTGGATACCCCCGGACGCCCCATGGCGCGAGCTACATCGGTTCACCACTGACGACGCCTTGGTGTCCGGCGCGCGCCTCCCGCGCGACTCTCTTTCATCCTCCGGTTGAATTCCCATCATGGGGCGGAGTATCTTATCAAGTGGGTCGGGGTTTGGAATCACCATTCCTGGGTCAATAGTGGGGCGCCGGCAGGCGCCTGACGCCGCACGTGCATTCAACGCAGGCGACGTCGACAGTTCCAGCAATCAAATCGGGAGGAGAGATGGCCAAGAGACTTGCAATGGCGGCGCTCACTTTGTTGATGTCTGCCTGCCTCAGTTGGGCGGCCGCCAAGTCATGGACAGGCACGGTCAGCGACGACATGTGCGGCAAAACCCAGCACGACATGGCTTGCGTGGAGAAATGCGTGGCCGGGGGCCATGCGAAATACATCCTGGTTTCCAAAGACAAGATCTACACGCTGCAGCCCCAGGATAAACTCAAAGGACTGGGCGGCAAGCAGGTGAAAGTGACGGGCACGCTGGACGGCGACGCTATAACGGTGGAGGCGGTCAAGGTCAAGGAGTAGTGGCTAGTGCCTAGTGGTTAGTGGCCAGAACACATTCGGAGCCAGTGGCGCTCTCGGAGTGCGCGGCTTCAACCACGACCTAATCCTTCTTTCACGGCTGCTGGCCTTAACCATCAGCCACTAGTCTAGCCAGTAGCCACTAGCCACCAGGCACTAACCGCTAACCACTCCGTCATGACAAGAGCAATGCGATCTCGTCACGCCACGCTCACCGCGGTACTTCTGACCTTGACTGTCGCTCTTGTGACTTCACGCCTCGTCATGGCCCGTCCCGGCAAAAAGCATAAGGCCGAAGCGCCGCCCGTGGCCGGCGCGATCAAGAAGAATTCCAAGGACGGCCTGAAGTACGTCTGGATTCCGCCCGGAACGTTCCAGATGGGTTGCTCCCCCGGAGACGTGTGCGACAGCGACGAGAAGCCGCTGCATCCGGTAACGATCAGCCAGGGTTTCTGGATCGGACAGACCGAGGTCACCACCGCCGCCTACGCGCGGTTCACCCAGGACAACGCCAGGCCGATGCCACCGGCGCCGAAGTTCAACAAGGACTGGCGCGACGAGGCTATGCCGATGGTCGATCTCGCCTGGGCCGACGCGCGGGATTACTGCCACTGGGCAGGAGGACGCCTGCCGACCGAAGCCGAGTGGGAGTACGCCGCGCGCGGCGGAAATCCCAGCCCGCGCTACGGGCTGCTCGACGACGTCGCCTGGTACGCCAACGACAGCGGCGAGCGGCATCTCGATTCCGAACATCTCTGGGATGCCGACATGCAGAAGTACCAGGACCAGTTGAACCAGGACCAGCGGAAATACTACCAGTTGCTGAGCGAGAACGGCGACCGGCCTCACGACGTGGCCGGGAAGCGTCCGAACGCGTTCGGATTGTTCGACACGCTGGGAAACGTCTGGGAGTGGTGCGGCGACTGGTTCGATGTCGACTACTACAAGAGCAGCCCGCCGGCCGACCCTGGCGGACCGCCCGGGGGCGAGATGCGGGTTCTGCGCGGCGGATCGTATCTCGGCAGCCCCGGATACGTGCGAGTCTCGTTCCGCTACGGCGTGGACCCCAAGCTGCGGTACGAGTTTGTGGGAGCGCGATGTGTGCTGCCCTGACATTTCCGACTCGATCGCCGTAGCCGCGCGCGCTGTAGCGGCGCGCTACGAGCGCCGGCTTTCTTTTGACTCTCGGCGCTCATAGAGCGCCGCTACAGCGCCCCTAAGAGTGGCGAAAATCCCATGGACCGCTGCTGCGACTCTGCGATCAGGGCCGGGCTTCGTACACCAGATTGAACGGCGTCTCCGCCGCCCGGCGGAATCGCGTGAATCCGGCATCCGTGGCCACCTGGCGAATCCTCTGCTCTCCCGCCTGGGCGCCCAGCGCGGCGCC
>JASHQD010000023.1 GCA_030037755.1 Terriglobia bacterium | reverse complement strand
GAAATAAGCGGGCTTGCCCGGCGCCGAGTTTCGTCGTCCGCGAACACGCCACCACGTAAACACATTCTGCAACTAAAAATCAGACGCCAAATCACGCGGTCGGCCGCGTGGTAACTGTAGCCGTCACGCCATAGAGCGCCCCCCGGCGCGATTGTTGTAGCGCGGGCGCCCCGCCCGCGGGCATTCCAAAGCGGGCTGCAGCACTGCATGCCCGCGAGTAAACGCTTGCGCCCCCTTAGGATTGAAATATAGTATACGGGCGAAATTCAAATCAGCCGCGGGTGCAGTCGTGGGTCAATTTGACGTCGAGGGGCGCTCCTCCGTCAAATTCTTCCGCGGAACAATCGGAGGAACACGGACATGGGAAGACGGAGCCTGGCAATCGTCGCGTTGGTTGCCATTCTGACAGGGATTGCAGCCACGCCGCCGGCCGACGAACATCTGGCAGGATTCTCTGACGCCGCCGCGCGCGCGGAGCGCGATTGGGAAGCCAAGTTCAAAGCTCTGCCTTCGCCCGACAACATTCGCGAGTACAACCGCCGCCTCTCGGCACGCCCGCACAATGTCGGCTCGCCCTACGACAAGGACAACGCCGAGTGGATTCTCTCCAGATACAAAGAGTGGGGCTGGGACGCCCACATCGAGACCTTCAAAGTCCTGTTCCCGACGCCCAAAGAACGGGCGTTGGAGCTCGTTGAGCCCACCAAATTCACCGCGAAACTCGAAGAGCCGACGGTGCCGCAGGATCCGACATCGAGCCAGCATGACGAGCAGCTCCCGACGTACAACGCTTATTCCGCGGATGGTGACGTCACGGCGCCCCTCGTTTACGTCAACTTCGGCGTCCCGGACGATTACGACCGGCTCGAACGTCTCGGCGTCTCGGTTAAGGGCGCTATTGTGATTGCGCGCTACGGCGCGAGCTGGCGCGGCATCAAGCCCAAGGTAGCTGCCGAGCACGGCGCGGTCGGCTGCATTATCTATTCCGATCCGCACGAGGACGGCTACTTTCAAGGCGACATTTTTCCGCAAGGCGCCTGGCGTCCGCCGGATGGCGTGCAACGCGGCAGCGTGATGGATATGACGCTTTACTCCGGCGATCCGCTCACGCCCGGCGTGGGCGCGACCGAGGACGCGAAGCGCCTTCCGCTCGACCAGGTGAAAGTGCTGACGAAGATTCCCACGCTGCCCATCTCTTACGCCGACGCGCGTCCGCTGCTGGCGGCGCTCGGAGGTCCGATGGCGCCCAACGAGTGGCGCGGCGGGCTCGGCGTCACGTATCACCTCGGGCCCGGGCCGGCCAAGGTCCATCTCAAGGTCAAGTTCAACTGGGACCTGAAGCCGCTCTACGACGTCATTGCGAAAATCCCGGGCTCGACCGAGCCCGATGAGTGGATCATCCGCGGCAATCATCACGACGCCTGGGTGAACGGCTCCGAGGACCCGATCTCCGGCCAGACGCCCGAACTCGAGGAAGCACGCGCGCTCGGCGAACTGGTGAAGCAGGGATGGCGTCCGCGACGGACCATTATCTACTGCGCCTGGGATGGTGAAGAGCCGGGATTGCTCGGCTCCACGGAGTGGGCGGAGACTCACGCGGACGAACTCGAGCACCACGGCGCCGTTTACATCAACAGCGACTCGAACGGACGCGGGTATCTCGGCATGAGCGGCTCGCATACCCTGGAGAAGTTCGTCAACGGCGTCGCCCGCGACGTTGAAGATCCGGAGACGAAGCTCACTGCCTGGAAACGCGATCAACTCCGCCGTATCGAGAGTGCTCACGCCCAGCAGGACCGCGACGAACTCCGGCAGCGGGCCGATCTGCGCATCGGCGCGCTCGGGTCGGGCTCCGATTACACGCCGTTCCTGCAACACCTCGGCATCGCTTCGCTGAATCTGGAGTACGGTGGTGAAGATGGCGGTGGAATCTATCACTCGATCTATGACGACTTCTATTGGTACACGCATTTCGCCGACCCCACGTTCGTCTACGGGCGCGCGCTCTCCCAAACGATCGGGACGGCCGTCATGCGTCTCGCCGATGCCGAGTTGCTGCCCTTCGACTTTTCCGATTTCAACGAGACGGTTCGCGGATATGTGAACGAATTGCAGAAGCTCGCCACAAGCGAACGCGACGACATTCGCGAGCGCAACAAGGAAATCGACGAGGGCGTGTTCACGGCCACCGCCGATCCCACCAAAACCTCAGTGCCGCCGAAGCGCGAGATTGAGCCGCCGCACCTGAACTTCGCTCCCCTTGAGAACGCGCTGGACAAGCTGGCGGCAAGCTCCGACCGGTATCAAAAAGCCTGGCGCAAAGCCGAGGAGAATGGCGGATCGGCGCTCGATCACGCGTCGCTGGCGGATCTTAATCAGACGCTCATGGACAGCGAGCGCAAGCTGACCACATCCGAGGGACTGCCGCGGCGCCCGTGGTATCGGCATCAGATCTACGCGCCTGGCTACTACACGGGCTATGGCGTGAAGACGTTGCCGGCAGTGCGCGAGCCGATCGAAGAGAAGAACTGGGCGGAAGCCGATCAGGAGATTCCCGTGGTGGCGAAGGTGCTGACTGACGAGGCTTCGCTCATCGATTCGGCCGCTGCCGAGTTGGAGAAGACGGCAGGCGGTCAGTAGTCGATTGCGGGCCAAGCGCGGCCTGCGTCGGGGAGCCTGCGATGGCGGTAAATTGCGGGTATAATCGCTTTTCTCGCCGAACCGGCGATGGTTCGGCCGGCGGCGAGATCGTCAACCGGCCGCCGGAGGCCGCGATGTTGAGGTCAAGTCAACAAAGGAGAAAAATGATGAAGCCACTATTGACCCTTCTGTGCGCTCTCGGTCTCGGCGCCGCTCTGGCAGCCCCGGCGATGGCGCAAGGCAATCCGCGCGGAACAGCGAGCGTCACGCTGGGCAGCGCCAAAGTGACCATTGATTACGGCCGCCCCTCGCTGAAAGGGCGCAACGTTAACGACCTTCTCGGACAGTTGCCGGCCGGTGAAGTGTGGCGTTTGGGCGCGGACCAATCGACCACGTTTACCACCGCCGGCGATCTCGATTTCAGCGGCACCACAGTACCAAAGGGTACCTACAGCCTGTGGGCCCGCAAGGAGTCAGACAATAGTTGGAAGCTCGTCTTCAACTCGCAGCACGGCCAATGGGGCACCGATCACGATGCCTCGAAGGACGCCGTCTCCGTTCCTCTGAAGCAGGGGAAGGCCGGTTCTGCGGCCGAGCAGGTGACGATCAAACTGCAGAAAGAAGGCGACGGCGGCGAGTTTACGGTGCAATGGGGCGATCTGGAGCTCTCCGCCAACTTCGCCGCGAAGTAGACCGATCTTCGGGCTTATGCGCGGGCGCCACGCCCGCGCATAAGCACTGCCGCGCCTGGGACAGGCCCGCCACAGCAGCGGCGCGAGACGCCAGCGCTTGGTTGT
>JASHQD010000397.1 GCA_030037755.1 Terriglobia bacterium | reverse complement strand
GTGCCCGCATGCGCGATAAATCAATCACTTGCGAGCGATCTTCGTGCTCGGAAGCTCGGCGCGCACGGGGGGGAGTCAAAGCAATAAGTCTCTTTTTGTGGACCTTGACATCGCTCGTCTGCACCTTATAGTGACGATCCATTAATCCCTTACCGGCCCGGAGCGTAAACCGGCACAAGGCCGAACGCTGGCGGGCGCAGCTCTATTTGTGCGAAAAACAACGGCGCGCATCCTCGCTCTTGCGAAGTCGAGTTCATAAATGGCTTTCGACAGTGCTTTTTGACCCGGATTGGGTCACTTGGGGGATCATCAGAGCCGAGCGACATTCTCCATACCCGACCCTCGGGCACCTCTTGGCGCCCCCTCGAACACCTTTCGCTCGGCGAACCGGGTTTTGCAGCCCGATTGCGAGAGCAAATCGTTCATGTTCATTACTGAGTGCAGTCTTATTACATTAGCGGTTATCACTTCCATCGTTTACCCCGGTACGGGTGCGCGGTGGCTTGGCAGATGCGAGCAGTTGCTCGCGAAGTTGGCCCAGCGCAGAGGGATCAGCGTCGCAGTCGTGGTTCTCAGCTCGTTGGCGGCGAGACTGGCCGTTCTACCTCGACTGGGTGTGCCCGACCCGGCGGTACATGACGAATTCGGCTACTTGTTGCTCGCCGATACGTTCGCGCATGGTCGTCTGACGAATCCTGCTCACCCGATGTGGATCCATTTCGAGAGCTTCCACATCATCTGGCAGCCGACCTACACGGCGATGTTCTATCCGGCTCAGGGACTGATCATGGCGCTGGGTCAGGTCGTATTCGGCCACCCATTCTGGGGCGTTTGGTTAAGCGCGGGCCTGATGTGTGGTGCGATCTGCTGGATGCTGCAAGGCTGGCTGCCGCCAGGATGGGCATTGCTGGGAGGATTCCTGGCCGTCATTCGACTCGGGACCTTCAGCTACTGGGCGAATAGCTATTGGGGGGGAGCTGTTGCCGCAACCGGCGGCGCCTTGGTTCTGGGCGCACTGCCTCGCATTCGGCAGTCGCGGCGCCTGCGGCACGCCCTGTTCATGGGACTCGGACTCGCTCTGATCGCCAGCAGTCGCCCTTACGAGGGAGTGTTTTTCGGGATACCCGTTTTAGTTGCCCTTTTGTACTGGTTTTCCCGGCTCAAGCGCCAGGAACTGAAGGTCGCCGCAGTACGCATCGCGGCGCCGCTGCTGGCCGTCGCGATGTTGACAGCCGCCGGGATGACCTATTATTTCTGGCGGACGACGGGCAAGCCCTTCACTCCGCCCTATCTGGTCAACGTGCGCGCTTACAACCCGGTACCTTACTTTCCCTGGCAGCGGCTGCAAGCCACGCCGGTTTATCATCACGCGGAGATCCGCGATTTCTATCTCGGCATGGCGCTCAACCGTTATCGCCTGTCCCGCTCCCTTCGGGGCCTACTCGGAACGGAATCCGTCGGCTTGGCTCAAGCCTGGAGTTTCTTTCTGGGTCCGATCCTGACTCTGCCGCTGATCCTGGTCGTAGCCGGCCTCCCTTACGGGTTCTCCCCGCGGCACATCGGCGGCGGGACTCGCTTTCTGCTGCTGATTTGCGGTTTCGTTGTTCTGGGCTCCATGCTGCCGGTCTGGAGTAATCCGCATTACCTTGCACCGATCACGAGCGCGGTGGTGGCCCTGGTCCTGATCGCCATGAGGCGCGTGCGTTCTATGGAATGGCGCGGTCGACCGGCGGGCGCATTTGTCATGCGAGCGGTTCCGCTGATCTGCGTGCTCCTGGCGATTGCCCATCTCAGCGCCGGTTCATCACGCGCCTTCGCATGTCCGCAGTGGCCCACCGGACAGCCCACCGAGCCGACCTGGTGTTCTTCCGGACCGGGCGATCCCGCGCGCGTCGAGGCACTGAGGCAGCTCTCTTCCTTTCCCGGACAGCAACTTGCGATCGTGCACTATGGTCCGGACCACGACATTTACTTTCACGAGTGGGTGTACAACGGCGCCGACATTGACCACGCCAAGGTGATCTTTGCTCGAGACATGGGGCCGGCCACTAACCGGGAGCTCATCGATTATTTCAAGGACCGGCGCGTCTGGCTGGTCGACGCAGATGCGAATCCGCCCAGGCTCCAGCCCTATAGCTTCGTGCTGGCCGAGAATAGCGCCGCATCCGCAGAAAGGCCAAAGCACCCTTAAGATTATGGGAATCAGCGAACTCATCATCGAGCACGAGCTGCCTTACCGGCTCTGGCAAGCGCCTTTCGCCGAGGACAAGTTCTCTCCCGTCCTCGCGCACAACGATCTCGAGCGCGTGAGGCGCGTTCTGGACGTGGGCTGCGGCCCCGGCACCAACACTCATCACTTCACCGGAGCCGATTACCTCGGTCTCGACTGCAATGCCGAGTACATCGAATCGGCGCGACGACGCCACGGGCGAAGGTTCGAGGTGGCGGACGTGACCTCCTATCAGGTCCAGGACAATTCCCGGTTCGACTTCATCCTCGTAAACAGCTTTCTTCACCACATTGACAGCCTTGACGCCTGGAGGATCCTCGCTCACCTCAGCCATCTGCTGACAGACGATGGACACGTGCACATCCTCGAACTGGTACTGCCGGAGCACCGGTCGCCAGCGCGTTTGCTGGCTCTGATGGATCGTGGAGAATTTCCCAGGCCTCTCGAAGAATGGCGAACGATGTTTCACCGGCACTTCGAACCGGTCGTTTTCGAACCCTACCGCTTGAAGGCTTTTGGAACCACGCTGTGGAACATGGTCTATTTCAAAGGACGCATAAAGCGATGAACCGCTCATTTCATCTCTCGGTGGCAGTACCCGTTCACAACGAGCAGGGCGTTCTCCCGGAACTTCTGCGGCGGCTCGCCTCCACGCTCGATAATCTCGAAGGTGGCCCTCACCAGATGCTGTTCGTGGACGACGGCAGCTCCGACGGCTCGACGGAAATCCTTGAGGACGCGGCACATCGGGATGCGCGCCTGACCGTAATATCGCTCTCGCGCAATTTTGGCCACCAGGCGGCGCTCACGGCCGCGCTCGACCACGTCTCCGGTGACGCGGTGGTTCTCATGGACGGCGACCTTCAGGATGTGCCCGAGGCCATTCCGCTTCTCGTGGAGCAGTACCGGCTTGGTTACGACGTGGTCTACGCCACGCGCGCATCGCGCAAGGAAAGCCTGGCTCTGCGGTTGTGCTACTTTCTGTTCTATCGTTTCCAGTCGCTGCTCTCGGAGACTCGCCTGCCGCTCGACGCCGGCGACTTCGGGCTGATGTCGCGCCGCGTGGTGGAACAGCTTCGGCAGATGCCGGAACATCATCGCTACCTGCGCGGGCTCCGGAGCTGGGTCGGATTCCGGCAGATCGGAGTTCCGATCGAGCGCGCCCAGCGTCAGGCCGGCAAAAGCAAATATGGCTTCCTTAAGCTGCTGAAGCTGGCATCGGACGGCATCTTCGCATTCTCCACGCTGCCGCTGCGCGCGGCCACGATGCTCGGGGCTTCGGCGGTCGCGCTGTCGGTCCTTTTCTCGATTTACTCGCTCTACGCCAAGCTATTTCTCAAGCGATCGCCGCAAGGCTTCACGGCTCTCGTCCTACTGATCACTTTCCTGGCGGGAATCCTGCTCTTTTTCATGGGAATCATTGGCGAGTACGTCGGTCGCGTCTACGAGGAGATCAAGGCACGCCCGCTTTACGTGGTCAACAAAATCACGGATTACACCGGGCTCAGCATGGAGGGTGAGGAATCGTCCGTCCATAAGCGGCTCTGGAGCAGGGCGCCTGTGAGTTCCGGCAAGGCCGGGCAGTGAAGTTGGGGGCAGGGGGTTGGCACCTGGCACCTCGCTATGAGATCGGATTACGGACAACGATATCGCGAGCTTTATGAACGCCACTGGTGGTGGCGCGCACGGGAGGCGGTCATCCTTGATGTGCTCCGTCAACACCGTCCGCCGCAGGGCTGGGGTCGCATCCTCGACGTGGGCTGTGGCGATGGATTGTTCTTCGAACCCCTGTCGCAATTCGGCGAGGTGGAGGGCGTGGAGGCGGCCGCGGAGCTCGTCGACCTGGAACTCGTCCGCTCGGGACGCGTTCATATCTGCCCGTTCGACCACAGATTTCAATCCGGCAAGCGATATTCCTTGATACTGATGCTGGATGTACTCGAGCACCTGTCCGATCCCGAAGCAGCCCTTGGCCATGCGCTGAGCCTGCTCGAACCGGATGGCCTGTTGCTCGTCACCGTGCCTGCTTTCATGGTGCTCTGGACAAACCACGACGTTCTGAACGCCCATCTCGCCCGTTTCACCAAGAAGAGCTTCAGCGAGCTGGCAGGTCGAGCCGGCCTGCGGGTCCAAAGCTCCCGATACTTCTTCAGCTGGCTGTTTCCTGCCAAGCTGGCGGCGCGTCTTGGCCAACACCTGTTCCGCAATCAGCCGAAGTTGCCGATGATCCCGCCGCGGTGGGTCAATGAAGCGCTGTACAAACTCTCGCGCCTTGAAGAGCGAACTTTGGGCGCGTGGCACTGCCCGTTCGGGAGTTCGCTTATGGTCATGGGATCGAAGGCGGCCTCCGATCAAGTGCCCGTCGACTCACCAGGAGGATGGAAGGAACCGAGACAGGTCGCCTGCACAGAGCAAGATAGTGCCACCCAGGCAGCAGAGTTACTGCCAACCCTGCGATACTAACGGCAGGCCTGAGAGTCGCGGCAGGCCCGCATTATCCTGAGGCTTCTCCTTGGAGATGCCGCGCTGCCCGCCAAATCCGCTAGAACTGGCCGGTTGCGGGTTATCCGAAACACTTCGAGGTCGCCGCTCTGGAAGACTTGCATGCCTGAGGCAGCGAGCGAACCTGAAAACTGAGGCGAGCGATAAGACCAGACGTAGTCGTAGTCCGCGCGAACCGCATTCCAATCGACAGACTTCACCTCGGCGAACGCAGTTCCGTACGGGTTATAGAGCCCGGCCGTGATCGCAAAGGGCTGAATTCCGGGGTCATGAAAGAGAGCGGGCGAAAACCAGCCGCTCTCGATCACTCCGTAGGCCCAGAAATGACGCTCAATCAGCGGACGACCGCCGGCCCAATCGATCAACGGCAGGACTCGGGCGTTTTGGGGCACGACACGGAAGGATTCCGCCAGAGCCACGAGATGCGGCTGGGCGCGAAGCGACTGAATCTCCAAAGCGGCGCCGCGCAGGACGAACAACGTCGCCCCGGCAGCAGCCAGCGCCCTGCCCCGCCGGGGAGCCAGTCTCAGGCTCGCCAAACCAAGAACCACGATGAAGGGCACCAGTCGCCGGTCGGCATCCATTCCCGCTCCATAGCTGGCCGGAAAAACGCAATACAGCGCGAGAAGCATCCCTGCAACCCACAACCAGCGGCGATTCCAATTCGGCTTCGATTTGCCGCTTCGCGCCCAGACCAGGACACCCGCCGCGACCAGCAATGTGATGAAGTCGATCGAGGGCGAGTAGCTCAACACCGCGGCAAGGAGTCCGCTCGCCTTGTCACCGATGCTGCGAAATTGAAGCACGCGGCTCGCGTGGAGTCCAAGAGTCGCGTGCAGATAAAACAGCGCCCCGGGAAGGAAGAGAGTCCAGGTAAACAGTAGCCGGCGCCAGCCGATGCGGGCGCACACACCATACATCGTCATCACCAGGCCCGCCACGCCGAACGCCATCAGATGTGTGAAATAGAGAGCGGTGGAAAACAGCAGCAGGGCGCACCACCACAGCGCGCCCGGGCGATCGAGATGCTTCAGCCACGCGCCGAGGAGTAACAGGCAGAGCGCCAGCCCAAGCTGCAGGTTCAGGAATCCGTAAAGAAAGAAGAACAAGTTGGCGGTGATCAGAAGCGGCCACATCGCGAGACTCTCCTGCCCCGGATTCGCCCGGCGCAGGAAGAACCAGGCCGCCGCAGGAACGCTCAGCACGCACAGGCTCAACAGCAGCCGCCCGGCAGTATCGATGGAGACAATTCGCTGCAGGCCGACCAGGATCAGATCCATCGTCAGGTAAGGATAAGTATTCCAGTCCGCCGCGTAATACCGGCTGAACTGAAGCGCCGGATCATTCAGATGGGCAAGGGCGAAGGCGCTCGCCAGATGATTAGGGTAGTCGATCAGCAGCGGATAGCGGACGGTCCAGACGGGCGCGAGAAGTATGGCTGCAGCCGTGAACGTGAAAGCGATCCGCCACGCCCGGCCGTTCAGGCCCGTGCGGTCACTCGCCACGGACACCACCCGCCGGTGCGCGCCGGACGAAAAGCACGCTCGTTTTGTCTCCGTAGATGCGCTGCCATTCGGGCGAGGCCGCGAGCAGAGTGGCTAGCGCCTCACCGCGGTCGACCAGGCAGGATCGGATGTTATACGCGCGCAGCAGGAGCAGGGCGCTCTCCCCCAGGCGCGAGATATTCAGGTAATCGCTGAATACGCCCTGGCGCTCGAAGATGTCGGCCCGGCCATCGATAAAGACCTTGTGCGCGCCGTCGTAGATCAGGTATCCGCCGTAGCCGTAGGTGTTGTACATCCGCCCGGGCACCGGATGTTGGCGCAGATAGCTGAGTGCGTGGACGGGATAATGGTCGGCCACAGCCTCGCCGATTTTCGCCGGCGACGGAAAGAGCCATAGAAACAGTCCCAATATCGCAGCCAGCACGATCACGTTGAGTCCGTGCGGGTCCTTCTGAGCCTGGTAGCGCGGCACCCACGTCGCGAGCACGGTCGCAAGCAGCGGCGCAAAAAATGGCACGAAGATCAGCACGAAACGGGCATGAAGACAGAGCGCGACGAGGCCCGTGATGAACAGCGTGAACTCTTCCAGCCGCCACTTCATGCGCAGCGTGACCTGCGAGAGGATGAACACGACCAGGAGGAAGAGGAACAGCTTTCCGTAGAACAATTCAAAGGCGACGGGCTGCCACTCCTGGATGTTGGCAACGTTGACCGGTTGCGAGAACGCCATGTCAAGCGGATAAGCCGCGAGTTGGGTCCCATAAGGAGTGATGGTGAGCGCCACAAAGCAGAGCAGCGCGACTATCGCAATCCGTTTCCGTTCGGCCGTGGTCCAGAGCCGCGACTCGAGGCCGCCCCAGTGAATGTCAACCAGGCCAGCTCCCCAGTAAACGCCCAGGACGAACAGGCCGAACACGAACGTCCCGTGCGTGTTGACCCAAAGCAGGAAAATCAGCGGCAGGAGCCACAACTCGCGGGCATGTCCCTGGCGGAAGCGCTCGAGAATAATGAGCGTCAGGACCAGGAAGAGATAACCGATCATTTGTGGCCGAAGTGTGAATGACAGATACGCGATCGGCAGAAGCGCAGCAACGGCGACGAACGCGGCCTTGCAGTTGCGCGACCGCATGCTCGCATAGCAATAGATCCCTGTCAGGACCGCGCCCGCCAGAATCACATTCAGCGCGAGCAGAGCTGTCAGCCCGCCCAGGCGATTGACTGCCGCAAGGAGCACTTCGCCCAGCCACTCGTAGGCAATCCAGGGGCTGCCGGCCGCCGTGAACGAGTAGGGATCAACGGCCGGCCAGTGGTGCGTCGACAGAATGCCTTCGCCCACCCTGATGTGCCACCACACGTCCGGATCGACGGCAAAAGCGCGCAGAGGAACATAAATGCCGACGACCAGCGCCGCGCCCAGCACCACGGGAAATGAGAATACCTTCTGCAGAGAAGTTTTCAGGGTGGCGTCGCTGTAGCGTTGGCGCTCGACTGCGAGTTCGAGTACAGACATAGTGGGGATTGCCTGCTGCCGCCGGCTCTTGTGCTCTGTCTAACCGAGAGATTTCAAGAGGCCCACAAGCGGCCTCGCTTCGAAGCAGATCCACGGAGCATGCTGGTTGCCAGACCTGGGATGCCGGTGCGTGCGCTTGAGTTCGGTGCCAGAGGTCACATTTCAAAGGGCTAAGCCGCAGTGCGCGCTGGATCGACGTCTGTCGCCAAAGCAGGCGGAGAGTGAAGTAGTCATCTTTTGCTGACGTTGGAGAATCGAGTTCTTACGGTTCTTCGCCCACCTTCAGGCTCGCGAGGACCGCAGAAAACTCGCTGCACTGGATGTTGAGGCAAGGGCCGAAGTTCCTGTGATGAGTGGGGACTTCGGGCGGGGGGCCCGGCAGTTCCGAGTATTGGCATCCTTTCGAGTCGATCCGCAAGCTCACCATGGCGGACTCTCCCGCCAGCCAGATCTCGTTCGGGCCGGCGCTTCGAATTCGCGCCCACAACCGGTGCTCGTCGCCGCCGTCGAAGTGCGCGATGACGAGGATCCAAGTGCCGTATGTCCTCCATTGCTCGAGGAGTGCAAGAGCGTGCTCGGGCGTACACCGCATAGTTCACATTTGATGAGCGCCCTCGGGCAGGGGTTCCCCGTATTCTACAGAATGGTAAGGGTTTATCCCTGAAATAATAATGACCGGCTTAGACGGTCCGAACAGGCGGCGCAATATCACCCCTGGGCAGACCGGCGTCGACTCGTCAAATTCCGGGCTGGCTGGCTCTGAGCTTCTCAAAAGATGGCAGAACTTGGAAAGGCGTCCTGACGCTATTGATGTTCTCAGCGATTTGCGGAACCTGGCGCTCGTCGATGTGCCCGAGCACGGCCGCCGCTTTCGCCAGATAATCGATTCGTTCCGGCGCCAGTCCCATAATCCGCACACAAGTGGCGTCAACCGCCACCGGGTCGCTTCCCATCACGAGCACGCCGCAGTGCTTCGCCTCTCCCTGCACCGGCCCATTGCCCTCCATTCCCACGATTCCGTCCACGATTGCGAAATCGGGGCGCACGGTGCTGTTGATGTCGAGTACGGACTGCGAAATGCCTGCCCAATGCAGGGTGTTCTTCGGCCAGCCGTAGCAGCTTCCCGGTACGATGCCAAACATGTTCTTGAGCGACAACGTCGCTCCCACCCAGTGGTGGGTCTTAAGTTTGGGCATGGAAACGACCACGTCGGCCGTCACGACCGTACGGGGGAAATAGAGCTCTCGGAGCTTGGAAGCGCGCGTTCGCAACGGTACGAGCTCGACGTCGTCGAGATTAAGATCGACAAACTTCCCCGCAAGCTTCCCGATGTGGTCCCGCAACCGGATCGTCTCGACGATCCCTTCGGTGTCGCGCTCGTGTCCAGGGCCTTCGCCCACAAGAACACCACTGGCGCCGAGCCGCAAGAACGCTTCCCGCGCGGCTCCCACCACGGCCGGGTTGGTGTTCACAATGCCCGCAGGGTCTGGCTCGACAAAATTCGGCTTCAGGAGCACGGACTTGTGCCGGACTTCCAGCCCAAGTTCGCATACTGTCTCCTGGATCAAGGAGGCAAGATCCGCACTGTAGGCCTGAGCGCGCCGGATTGCCACACGCGACGGCGGCCGCTGGAACGATGGCATGATTTGGCTGATCGCGTAACTCATACCGCCGTCCGATGGCGATGGCAGGCAAAGGGCCGCTCTTCCTCCTCACGGAGGGCGATGAGGGAAATCGCAGCTGCGAGGATGTTCTCCAGAAAATCGTTCGTCTCGTAGAATGCGGCCAAACGCGCCTCGAACCCAGTCTGCGGCCGGCCGTAGGATTCGAGACAAAGATGGGCCAGCGACAGCGAGAGCGGTCCCGATATGTGCGGCCAGGCGCCCTCGAGCCAGTCCAGGCTCTGCCGATTCTCAGGGCGGCTCGCATATTCTCTGAGCGCGAGAAGCGCCCACGCCGTCGGACCCACCCGGCGCTCTCCGGCGATGCCGTAGACCTGCGGATTGCCGCTGTTCCATCCTCCTCCGGGGCACATGCGATCGTAGAGCATCGCTTCGCCCAGGCGTTTGCGCCTGGCGGCTTGGGATGGGTGCAGATTGCCGGGAATCGCATTGAGCAGCAGAAGGCAGTAGGCGGTGGGTTCCACCCAACTGGCGGCTCCCGGCGTCCAACTCCAGCCGCGCAGCGAGCTGTCCTGCCGGGTTACGCTCGATGTGGGCCGCAGCCAGTTCCGCACTCGCCACCAAACTGAACCCTCGGCGGGCCACGCGTCGCACAGCCACGCGAGTCCCCCTCGCACCGGCTCCGAGCTGCCTTCGTGGAGAAAGATCGCCAGCGTTGCGAGCGATGTCGGCCAACAGCCGGCGCGATGTCCCGCACGAGCGGGCCATGACCCGTCGGCCAGTTGGGCCGATTTCAGCGCGGCAACACCTCGGCCGGCCGCTTCGGAATGCTCAGGGTAGTTCTTGAGGACAATCACTGCCCAGGAGGTAGGTTCGACGGCGGACTGCAGGCCCGTCTGATAGGGCCATCCGCCGTCGTCGTTCTGGTTGAGCTCGAGAAGCCTTTGGCAGAGATCCTTCAGCGTCTCAGCGCTGGACGATTCCGGTCTGCCGGCGTTCAGTGCCAGGGATTCCAGCATGGCTTGTGAACCGCCCGGCTACATCAGGCGCGCGGAGTCCAGTGAAGAATCCTCGGTCGTATTCTCCGCCGTTTCTTCGGCGCCGGCTTCGAAAGACCCGTCGTCCTCCCTCTGGATCTGGAGCTGATTGATAAGGCGATGCAGATAGCCTCGCGCCAGCCCCAATGTCCGGGCGGTTTCCGCCTTGTTTCCGCCGCACTCGTGGAGAGTCCGCATGATCAGGCGGCGCTTGAAATCCCGGACCTCTTCATCGTAGGAGTGCGACAGGCGCTGCTGCCGGAATCCCTCGGAGAGGATGTTGGGAAGGTGCCAGATCTCGACCGTGGCGGCCTCCGCCAGCACCACCGCGCGCTGAACCACGTTCTCGAGCTGCCGGACGTTTCCCGGCCAATCGTACTCCTCCAGCGCGCCCAGCGCCAGGCTTGAAAAACGCTTCACCTTTTTGCCGAACTGTTCCGAGAACTGATCGAGGAAATGATACGCCAGCACGGCCACGCCGTCCCGCCGCTCGCGAAGCGGTGGAATATGCAGTTGCACCACATTCAGGCGGTAATAGAGGTCCTCACGGAAAGTCCCCTGCTTCACCATGTCCTGAAGATTGCGGTGCGTGGCGCAGATGAGGCGGATGTTGATGCCGTGCGACGTGTTGCTTCCCAGCCGTTCGAAGGAGCGTTCCTGCAAAACGCGCAGCAGTTTGGCTTGCAGAGGCAGAGCCAGGTCGCCGATTTCATCCAGAAATAACGTTCCCCCGTCGGCCGCTTCAAAGCGTCCGCGGCGCGCGGCAACGGCGCCCGTAAACGCCCCGCGCTCGTGCCCGAAGAGTTCGTCGTCGACAAGCGTCTCGGGCAGGTTCGCGCAGGAGAAAGCGACAAACGGGCCGGAATTGCGCGGGCTCAAACGATGAATGGCGCGGGCCAGCAGCTCCTTGCCTGTGCCGGTCTCACCCGTGATCAGCGCCGTGACGTCGCAAGGCGCGATCTTGCGCGCCAGCGCGAACACCTGCTGCATGCTCTCGGTCGCGCCCACCATCTCGCCCAGGCGCTCTCCGGAGCCGTCCTGGTTCTTGAGTTGTTTGAGTTGTTTTTCGGCGTCGTAGAATTTATAGGCGCGGCGCAGGAGCAACCGCAACTCCACGACATCGGGCGGGCAACCGATGGTGTCGTAAACGCCCTTCTCAAGCACCCGCGCCTTGAGATCCTGGTCATGCGCGGAGAGCATCACCAGAACCGGCGCCGGCGCGTCCTGCTGATTAATCTCGTCAACCAGGCTGAGGCCGGCCTCTACGCATCCCGGATCGCGAAGATCGATCAGCGCGACGCCGCACCACTGTTCCTGAGCCTGTGCTTCGCCCGGCTCAAATCCATCTTGCAGTCTTACCTCAAATCCCGGACCCAGCGTTCGTGAAACAAGTTGAGCAAAATCACTGTCCGTACTGCAAAACCAGACGCGGACAACGTCTGACTTCCCCCCCCGGTCTCCGATCATCAGCTTGCTACTCCCCCCAAAGGCCGGAGCTTCTTACGAAGTGCGTCGCTACGGCCTCCCGTCGGAACATGAGCGTCAGTCCATTTTTCAACAATTCGTCAGCCGTGATTGCCAGAGAAATTGCTATACTGATTGTATCTGCACGTTCTGTCAAGTACAAACTTGCCATATACTGTCCGCCAACGCCATGAACTTACTAATTTGATAACTAGTCCACACTTCTGATTCCCTTGGATCGTCTGCGGCGGTTTCCGTTGGTCGCTGAGGATTCTCGCGCAAATGGTCGTAGCGCATCGCGGTGCCCCGAGGAGCAATCGGCCTGCCAAAAGGGAAGCAATCGCGGCCACCCGGCGGCAGGCTAATCGGGCACGATCGGCATGTGAGTGGCTCGCAGTGAAACCAAACGGCTTGCCAGCCCGCACGATCAGTCGCGTACGAGAGGAGTGTCTATTTATTTACCACACGGCTAACACAGGGCCTATAACTCCAACCAGCTGACCGTATTATCTATGCAGATAAGCCGCAGAGGAATGATAATTTACGTGTCACCATTCGGGGACACCCCCACCGGTGATTGGAGCCCAATTCAGGACACCTGGGTTGAGCCTCTAACCTATTTGTGACACATGCTGGTTAGAAAAACGAGCCTTGCAGCCACGTCAGTGGTTGGAATAAATCGTGCACCGAACGAGCTGCCATGACAGAGAATTCTCAACAAGTCACTCAAGCTGGCGGGATTCGGGCAGCTCTCTGGGCGTCAGCGGGACTGGTCGTCGGGGCGTTCTACCTTGGCTACTACTGCGCCAAGTTCTTTCTCCTGCCCTGACGTCGCCAGACTCGGCGTTCGCCCGTGAAACTCGATGACCCTTGAGGAGCACGGTCCCGAGGGCAAACAGGGCAGACGAAACTGCTCACGCCCTGAATCGCTCACAAGCGCTCGTTCTTCCTGATCTCGCCTGATTCCCTGCAATCTGATGATGAGCAACAAGGAAATTGACTTTGCGCAATCCGGGCGAGAAGTCCAATCGCCGGTCATTCCTGTTCCTCTGAAACCCACAGGTCAGATCCTCTGGATGTTCCATCGCCCCAACGTCATTGACGGCTCGAGCAACATCGACAAAGCAGCGCCAGGTAGTGGATGCGCTGCGGGCATCGACCGGGGAAACCAGCCCGTGACCACGAGAAGGTTCGAGATCCCTCGAGAGATATTCCTTTCGCGTTGAAGCCTCCGCCGATTCCCCTTGACTTCGGTACTGACGCGTTATATACTTCGTCTTAACCCCGGCCAACAAAACTTACGACGAACCAGGCGCTGCTATGCCGCTTCGCAAACCGCCCACCATGACACTCCGGCGTTGGGCCGCCAATCAAGCCAACGCGCAACGCTCGACCGGCCCCCGGACCGCTCAAGGCAAAGCGCGTTCGCGGTTGAACGCCTTGCGCACCGGCAGTCGATCCCCAGCGTTCCTGCGGTTCAGGGATGCGATGGCGCTGGCCCCGCCCGGCGAGACGGACGCCGTCGCCGCGGCGATGCTCTCGCCCGAGCAGTTGAACCATCCCTTCGTCGCCAGTCACGTCGATTCCTGGCGTGAGCTTTGGGAATATGCAGTCACGCACACGCCGGAGTACCGCAGGCTTCGGCGGGAGATCCGCCGGAAGGTGTTGAAAATGGGACGATCGAAGCCAGAACGTCCTTTAAAATCAAGGGGCGTCAAAAAACGAACCCATCAGGTTATTGAAAACAGACAACTTAACTCGGATTTTTGGGCAAAAGCACCAAAATCAACAGGTTAGATCGATTTTTGACAATGTGCCACCCATCAAATCAACACAAAACGGTCAGTTTTACCCCGTTTGGGGACCGTTTGAAGCCGTTTTTGGAGAAAACCATTAGGTCTATGATTCTAAATGGTTTGTGCGTTTCCACGATGGATTTGTCGTCGGCTTCTGTCGCTCGTGGGAGTATACGTGGAGTCTTCGAAGCTATCCGCCTCTTAACTGTTGACTGTCAACTGTCGACTCTCGACCCTTTGGCATACAATAAGAACGGCACAAGCTCCACATGATTACGGAGGCACACGATGAACCATCGCTCTGACCGCGAGAGTCCGATCGAAGCGGTTGATCCCGAAATCGCGCAGGTATTGGCGCAGGAGGCGGAGCGCGAGGCGCGCACGCTGGAATTGATCGCCTCGGAGAACTTCGTCAGCGAGGCCGTGCTGGAGGCGCTCGGCAGCGTTCTGACCAACAAGTACGCGGAGGGCCTCCCTGGGAAGCGATACTACGGTGGCTGCGAGTTCGTGGACGTCGCCGAGCAATTGGCCATTGACCGCGCCAAGGCGCTTTTCGGCGCCGAGCACGTGAACGTGCAACCGCACTCGGGCGCGCAAGCCAATCAGAGCGTCTATCTCACGGTGCTCAAGCCCGGCGACACCGTTCTCGGCATGAACCTGTCGCACGGCGGGCACCTGACGCACGGGCATCCGCTGAACTTCTCCGGCAAGATGTACAAGATCGTGCCCTACGGCGTGCGCCAGGACACCGAGACCATCGATTACGACGCGCTGGAATCGCTGGCCATGGAGCACAAGCCGAAGTTGATCATCGCCGGCGCGAGCGCCTATCCGCGCACGCTCGATTACGCGCGCTTCTCCGAAATCGCCCACAAGGCAGATGCCTTACTGATGGTCGACATGGCCCATATCGCGGGACTAATCGCCGCGGGTCTCCATCCCACCCCGTTCGGCCACGCCGATTTCGTCACCACCACCACCCACAAGACGCTGCGCGGCCCTCGCGGCGGCATGGTCTTCTCAAAGGCGCAATTTGCCAAAGACCTCGACAAGGCCGTCTTCCCCTGCCTGCAGGGCGGACCCCTGATGCACGTGATCGCCGCCAAGGCCGTCTGCTTCAAGGAAGCCATGCAGCCCGAGTTTCGAGAGTATCAGCAGCAGATTGTGCGCAATGCCAGCGTGCTGGCGGAGACACTGGCGGCGGCCGGATACCGCGTCGTCTCGGGCGGGACCGACACCCACCTGATGCTGGTGGACGTGTTCTCGCGCAAGGTCACGGGCAAGCAGGCCGAACAGGCGCTCGATCGTGCCGGCATCACCGTGAACAAAAACGCGATTCCTTTTGACGTGAACCCGCCGATGACGGCCAGCGGTATTCGGCTCGGGACACCGGCGCTGACCACGCGCGGGATGAAAGAACCGGAGATGCGCAAGATCGGCGGATGGATCGCTGAAGTGCTCAACAATCTGGAGGACGAGACCGTGATCGGGCACGTGCGGCGCGAGGCCGAAGGGCTCAGTTCGCGTTTTCCTCTGTATGAGAAGCGCTGGGCCGCAGCGGCGGCGCAACGTGCTTGATTCTGTAGCGGCGCAGTCTCAGCGCCGTGGTGATGCTGTAGCGGCGCTGTCTCAGCGCCGTGGTAACACTGCAAGCGGCGCTGTCTCAGTGCCGCCGTGGTGATGCTGCAGCGGCGCGACGTCAGCGCCGTCATGGCAAGTAGAGAAATCCCCGGGGAAAGTGGCCGAGCCCTATGACAGCAGATTTGCCTCTTCCCTCTCAGGGCGCGACCGGCTCGCAACGCCCTGCTCTGCCGGAAATCATCAGGACTGCCCTGGCGGCCTGTCCTGGCGCGAGCGACATCTTCTTCTCGCCGGGGCGTCCGGTCCAGGTGGGTTCCGGGCCGAAGTTGATTGCGGTTGAGGTGCCCGGACTGGGCACGCTGAAGCCGGATGACACGGCAAGCTTCGCCGCTCAGGTGCTCGGCGGCCACGCCATGGCGGCTCGCAAACTGGAGGAGGAGGGCGCCTGCGACCTCTCCTACAGCGTCCCCGCGCTCGGCCGGCTTCGCGCCAATATCTTCAGCCAGCGCGGCACGCGGGCGATCGTCATGCGTGTGATCCCCACGGTGATCCCGGACATTCAAAACCTGGGCCTGCCGCCTCAAATCGGCGAGATCTCCGGGTTGATCAACGGGCTGGTGCTCGTCACCGGTCCGACAGCTTCCGGAAAATCCACCACCCTGGCGGCCCTGATCGACAAGATCAATCGCGAACGGGCCTGCCACATCATCACCATCGAAGATCCGATCGAGTTTCTGCACAGCCACAGGCAGTCCACCGTGCACCAGCGCGAGTTGTACAGCGACACGCCGAGCTTCGCCCTTGCCCTGCGCGCTGCCTTGCGCGAGGCTCCGCACGTGATCCTGGTGGGCGAGATTCGCGACCGCGAGACGACCGCGATCGCCCTGGAGGCGGCCGAGAGCGGGCACCTGGTGTTTTCCACGGCCCACACCATCGATGCGTCGGAAACCGTGGAGCGCGTTGTGGGCATGTTTCCTCCCGGCGATCAGCACACCGTTCGCGCGCGATTCGCGCGCAGCTTCCGCTACGTAATCGCGCAGCGCCTCATTCCCCGGCTGGACGGGAGCGGACACATTCCGGCGGTGGAAATCCTCCGCTCCACCGTGCGCACGCGGGAATACATCGAGAACGGCGAGTCGCAGGGCAAAACGCTGCTCGACGCCATGCGCGACGGGAATCTTTACGGGATGCAGCATTTTGACGGCGAAATCGAGCGCCTGGTCCGCAGCGGGATCGTGGATATGCGCACCGGGCTGAGCTATGCGACGAATCCCGGCAACCTGGAACTGGAGCTCTCGGACCTGCTTCGCGTCTAGCACGGTAGCGGCGGTGTCCTCACCGCCGAAAGCTTTTTGATCCGGGCGCGGCGGTGGGGACACCGCCGCTACAGAGTGCGCGGTCATCGGATGCCCTTTCTCTTTCCGCTGTTCCTGCTCCTGGCTTCGGCCGTGCTCGCTCAAAGCGCCTGGTCGCTCCGGGATGGTTACCGCTTTCTAGCCTACGTGAATAGGTCGTTGGCTGCCCTGCCCGGGGGGTACCATCCCGCCGCGGCCGTCATCGTTCCAGTCCGCGGAATCGATGCCGGATTCGAAGCCAACATCGAGGCTCTGCTTTCGCAGGACTATCCCGATTACCAGCTCCTGTTCTCCGTGGCGCGCGAGACCGATCCCGCCTACGCCCCTCTCGCCGGCCGGGTCTCGCGCTTTGAGCCTCTGCCTCAGCGCGGAGCGCGCGAGGCCGCCGTGGTTGTTGCGGGCGTAACCAGCGAACGCGGCGAGAAGGTGAACAACCTGCTCGCGGCTCTCGATGCGGTTCGCGCAAAGCATCCGGCATCGACGGCGCCGCCGCAAGTGCTCGTGTTCGCGGACGCGGACATGCAGCCGCGGAGCGATTGGCTGCGCTCGCTGATCGATCCGCTGGCTGATCCCGCCGTCACCGTCAGCACCGGATTCCGCTGGTACCTGCCGGGCGGGACGTGGGCCTCGCGCTTGCGCGCCGCCTGGGATGCGTCGATTGCCACTCTGCTCGGGGAGCATCGCCGCAACTTCGCCTGGGGCGGATCGATGGCTGTTCGCGCCGAGGATTTCCGGCGCCTCAGGGTCGCCGAGAGGTATTGGGCGCACACGGTCAGTGACGATTACGGTCTCACGCGCGCCATACGCGACGCCGGAGGCTGGATCCGGTTTGAGCCCAAGTGCCTGGTGGCCAGCGCCGGCGACGTCACGCTCCGCGGATTCCTGAACTGGGCCAACCGGCAGATCATCATTACCCGCGTGTATGCGCGCCACCTCTGGGCATGGGGTCTGGCAAGTCACACGCTCTTCTGCGCCGCAATTGCGGTGGCGCTTGCCGAGGCGTTTACGGGATCTGAACCGCGGATAAGGCTGCTGGCGTCAGCGACACTTATCTCGATCCTGCTGCTGGGGCTGGCGAAGGCGCATCTGCGGACGCGTGTCGCGCAGATCGTTTTCGCTGACGAACCAGCCCTCTTGAAGGACGCCTCCTGTTATTGGCGCTGGTGGCCGCTTGTGCCCTGGATCATGCTTTTGAACTTCGTGACCGCCGGGTTGACGTGCCGCATCGAATGGCGCGGAACCGAGTACGAGCTGATCTCAAGTGAGAAGGTGCGCGTCATCCGGCGCGGCGGATGAGATGATGCCGCGCAGCCGGGTTCAAAACAGGGAGGGATAGATTACTTCTTGCGGGGCGCAGGGTGACGCGTGATGTATCGCGCCGGTTCGGCGGATCGCTTCTTCTTGGCCGGAGCCTCGGGTTCCTTGGCAGGCTCGGCAGGTGGGGAATCAGCGGGAGCGGAGTTGGCCAGGACCTGCTGGAAGAGCGTCACGCCAGCGGGCGTCTTCTTCTTGCCCCCTTCGCCGCGACGGTAGGCATGCTCGGTATAGCAGGTCTTGCAAATGACTTTCACCACCTGGTCGTCAATCATGCTGGCGATGGCGTGATTCAACAGCAGCTTACATCGGGGGCAATAGTCGTCGATCAAGTCGCCCAGACGATCAGCCATACAGACCTCAGAACCTGCTTCCGACCTACTGGCAGGATTATAACCCGGTCCGAGCGCCGCAGGCACTCTTGTCGGCTCGCCGCGAGCCGGAGGCCCTCGCGGTATCGGCGCATACCATCTCTACGCAAGACTAAGACTGCGACGCGGACAGCGAAAGGCGCCGGATCGAGAGCGCGCGGCCACTTGCCGGGTCGGCTTCCATCAAGACTCCGCAGAGGCGCACGTCGTTCCGAGCCACTTCGAATCGTGCCGGCAACTGATTCAGGAACTTCTCGATCACCATCTGCTTCTCAATCCCGATCACCGAATCGTAGGGACCGCTCATGCCGGCGTCGGTGATGTAGGCGGTGCCTGCCGCCAATACCCGCTCGTCGGCGGTCGGGATGTGCGTATGCGTTCCGATGACGGCCGTCACCCTGCCGTCCAGGTACCACCCCATCGCGACCTTCTCGGACGTGGTCTCGGCGTGGATGTCCAGAATCCGGATCTTCACATCGTCGGGAACGCGCTTCAGCAATGCGTCGGCGCCGCGAAACGGGCACTCGATGCACTGCATGAACACCCGGCCCTGCAGGTTCAGGACGGCATAAGGCACAGACGAGCGCGTCCTGCCCAGATACAGTCCTTGACCCGGCGCCGCGTCCGGGAAGTTGCCGGGCCGGAGCAGGGGCCCATCGGCATGTTCGGCGAGGTAAGGGATAATCTCCTTGCGATCCCAGATGTGGTTGCCCGAGGTCAACACCTCGATTCCGGTAGCCAGCAGCTCATTGACGAGCGCCGGGGTGATGCCGAACCCCGCCGCTGCATTCTCTCCATTGGCGACGATCAAGTCAGGCTTGTGCTCCGACACAATTCCGGGCAGAAGCTCCCGGACCGCGCGCCGTCCAGGACTGCCGAAAATGTCGCCGATGAAGAGAATCTTCATAGTTGAGGCTGAGCTTGTGCGTTATGCGGCACAATTCAGCTCACGCGCAGCAAATCGTCGAGCACGTTGCTGCACTCGGTCACTCTCTGCTCCACCTGAGCCATCTTGGACCTGAGCTGCTGGCACTCATCGGCGATGTTCATCGCGGCGAGCACGGCGACGCGCAGTGTGTCCACGGTGCGCGTGCGCGTGGCGATCGATCGCATCTTGGCGTCGACCATGCGGGCGAGCGACTGCACATAGCCATCGTCAAGCTGGCCCTTCATCACGTACGTCTGGTCGTAGATCTCGACCTTAATGCCTTGTTCGTTGGCCATATCCACCGCCTGGGCGCCACGGGCTATGCGGATCCGTCCGCGCCCGTGAGGGCGTCGATCTGCTCGAGCAGTTTCTCCACCCGCGCACGCACTTCCTCGCGCTCGCGCCGCAACGCCACGAGTTCCTGCTGATGAGCCTCGGCTTCCCGCCCCCGCTCCTTGGCCGCCGATTTCGCCCGCTCCAGTTCCTGCTCCAGGGCTTTCTTTTCCGACTGCACGCGCTTCAGAACATCGATGGCGCGCGTTATCTTCTCTTCAAATTGCTGAAATGAATCCACGGGATCCTCTTTTTATGGTTGTTGCGTTCTGCCTCTCGAAGCCGGATCAAGCACCTCGCAGTTGGATGCCGAGCGGTTCGAGCGCAGCCATAATTTGACGGCTCGCGGCGTCCGCCTCTTCGCCGGTCAGGGTGCGATCAGGGCTCTGCAGCACCATGCGCAGCAGCAAGCTGTAATGGCCGGCCGGCAGTGAGCGGCCCGCGAAGCGATCCACGGCGCGGAAGCCTTGAAGCTCGGCGAGTTTGACGGCGCTCACCGCTTCCTCGATCTGGCGGTAGACAACGGACTCGGGCACGAGCAGCGAGAGATCTCGCTCCACCGCCGGATATCGCGGGATGGCACGGAAGTGCCGCGCGCGCAGATTGAGCCCCAACAGGCATTCAAGGCCGATCTCAGCCAGATAGATCGGCTGCCGCAGCTTGTATTCACGCGCCAGTTCATGATGCAGCTGCCCGAAGCGGGCCAGCACCTCGCCATTCGCGAAGTACCGCCCGCCTGAGCCCGGCTCATGATACCGAAGGTCCTCGGCGGCGAATTCCGGGCGGCCGGACTCGAAACCCGCCAGCAACGTCTCGAGATCGCCCTTGAGGTCAAAGAAATCAAGAGGCCGCGCCGTGTCATGAACGCTCGCCGGACGCTGCAAGCCCGTGGCGCCAAGCGTCAGAACCCGGTACTCCGCCGGCAGACCTTCGCTGGTGCGCGCCGAGGTGGTGTAGATCTTCCCGGACTCGAAGAACCGCAGGTCCGTCTGGCCCCGATCGAGATTCCAGCGCAGCGCTCGCAGCATTCCCGGCACCGCCGTCGAGCGCATCGCAGAAGCGTCCTCGGTCAGCGGATTCATCAAGCGCACCGGTTCGGCATCGGTGAACCGGGCGTTTTCGCCGGGATCGACCATCGACGGCACGATGATCTCGCGGTACCCCAGCGCCCTGAGCGTGGACGAGATTTCGAGCTCTCTCTCCCGTCCGAGGTCGCGTTCGGCCGAAGGCGGTGCGGCTCGAACCCGCATCGGTAGCGCATCGTAACCGTGCAGCCGCGCCACTTCCTCGATCAGATCGACCTCGCGCTCGACGTCGAGCCGGAAAGAGGGTGGAACGACATGCCACGTGGCCTCTGGCCCAGGCTCGATGCTGAACCCTAGCGCAGTTAAATCCCGGATAACCTCCGGCCCTTCCACGTCAGTCCCCAGGATTCGGCGGATCTCCGAAGACCGCAGCACGATCGTGGACCTGATCCGCCGCAGCGGATAGACATCGACGACGCCCGCCAGAACCTGGCCGCCGGAGAGCTCGGCGATAAGGGCCGCGGTGCGATCGACCGCGCCGCGCGCCATCATAATGTCCATCCCGCGTTCGAAGCGGTGCGAGGCCTCCGTGTGCAGAGCGTGGCGCTTCGCCGTGCGCCGCACGATCACCGGCTCAAACCAGGCGCTCTCCAGCATGACGTGCCGGGTGGCGGACGTAATCTCGCTGTCGGCGCCGCCCATGACTCCGGCCAATGCCACGGCACGCTCCGCGTCCGCGATAACGAGATCGGCTTTCGACAGCTCCCGGTCCACGCCGTCCAGCGTCTGGAGCTTCTCGCCCGCGCGTGCGCGCCGCACGTCAATACGCGCGCCGCGCAAATGCGCGAGATCGAACGCGTGCAGTGGATGCCCGAGCTCCATCAACACGTAATTCGTCGCATCCGCCACGTTGTTGATCGGCCGCACTCCGACGGCTTCAAGACGCCGCGCCATCCACTCCGGAGACGGACGTACTTCCACATTCTCGATCACACGGCCGCAGTAGCGGGCGCAACCCTCGAGATCGGATATTCCAATCTTGATCGCCTCATGCACTGACTTTCCCGTTTCGCGAACCGAGTACACGGGCCGGACGAATTCCCGTTCGAAGGCGGCGGCAACCTCCCGCGCAACCCCCAGATGTCCGAGGCAATCCGGACGATTCGTGGTGACTTCGAGATCCAGCACCTGATCGGCGCCGGCGGCAATCGATGAGGCTACGCCGAGGCCGAGCATTGGAAGACGCGCCTCCAGCGTGCTCCGGTCTCCCGGCAGTTCAACGAATTCGCTCAACCAGTTTAGCGAGATCTTCACGGTCTGAATCGACTGCGCTTGTCAGGAGTCCGTGGTCAGTTGTCCGTTGTCCCTTGTCCGTTGCTTTGGACTCATCCGCCATCCCCGAAAAGCCAGCTGGGTCATAGCGCCGGGTGATTGAGCTGCAATGAAAGCCGTTGGGCGACCGACGACTGACAACGGACAACTGACCGTCGTTATCAAAACTGCTTCAGAAACCGCACATCACTTTGAAAGAAATTCTGAATCTCACCAATGTCGTACTTGAGCATCGCGAAACGCTCGATGCCAAGTCCAAAAGCCCACCCCGAATAGCGCTCCGGATCGATTCCGCCGTGCCGCAGCACGTCGGGATGAACCATGCCGCAGCCCATCAGCTCGATCCAGCCGCTTTCCTTGCAGGTGCGGCAGCCCTGCCCGCCGCAAAACGGACAACTCGCCGCCATCTCGCCGCTCGGCTCGGTGAACGGGAAGAAGCTCGGCTGGAAACGCGTTCGCGTTCTTTCGCCGAAGAACTTCTTGGCGAAGAAATCGAGCGTCCCCTTGAGGTCCGCGAAGGTGATATCCGTATCGACCGCCAGCCCCTCGATCTGGTGAAACATCGCCGAGTGGGTAGCGTCAGGATTCTCGTTCCGATAGCACTTGCCCGGTGTGACGATATAGAGCGGCGCGCCGTGCTTGCGCATGGCACGAATCTGCACGGGCGACGTGTGCGTGCGCAGCAGCGTCGTCGAGTCGATGTAAAGAGTGTCCCAGTCGTCGCGCGAGGGATGGCTCTCGGGAATGTTGAGCGCGTCAAAGTTGTTGTAGACCGACTCAATCTCGGGGCCGGTCTCGATCCGGAACCCAAGCCCGATGAAGATATCTTCCAGCTCGCGCTGGACACGCGTTACGGGGTGAATCGAGCCCAGTTCGCGCTGGTTGCCTGGCAGAGTGAGATCGGGGCCTCGTGCCGCTTCGCCTCGCGCGGCGCTCGTCGTCTTCCTGGCGCCGGGCAAGGAGTCAACATCGATCTGCGACGTGGCATATTGCCGGAGCCGGTTGAATTCGGCGCCCACCATCCCACGCGACTCTTTCGGTGTCGCCTTCAGCCAGTTCTGGTCGATTTGGGCGATGAGGCCATGGCCGCGCGCGAGCCACCGGTCTCGCAGCGTCTTGGCTTCACAAGCCGAATCTGAATCGCTCGCCTCCCGCCGGCGAAATGAGTCCACCTCGCACTCAATCGCCGCACGCACTTCGGCGAACAGTTCCCCAACCCCGTTGGAGTCTGCCAATCCCAGCTCGTCAAGGGTTTTGGCGGCTTTTTCGTCGATCGTCATGCCACTAGCATTGAGGCGGAGCCGTCCACCGTGGTGGAAGCTGCGCTGGTGACCCTGGCCAGGCGATTGTGCGGCTAAGCCGTCTTCGCCGCCGGAGGCGGTGCTGCGGCGAGCGACTCCTTCACCTTGGCCACCAGCTCGGCAAACGCCGGCGCGTCCATGGCGGCCATCTCCGCAAGCATCTTGCGGTCAAGCTCCACTCCGAGCGTCTTCAGGCCGTGCATGAATTGGCTGTACGTGATGTCGTGCAGACGCGCGCCGGCGCTGATCCTGACGATCCAAAGCCGGCGGAAATCGCGCTTGCGGCGGCGGCGATCACGGTAGGCAAACCGGCCCGCCCGGTCGGCCGCTTCCCTCATCGACCGGTAGAGCTTGCTCTTGGTAAGGAAATAGCCCTTGGTGAGCTTGGACAGCTTCTTGCGATTGGCGCGGCGCACAGAGCCGCGCTTGACTCTTGGCATGGGTTTGCTCCTTTACAATGGAATTACGGGGCGGAGGAGATAGGGAATCGGGAGCAGGGAGTCGGGAGTAGGGGAAAAGCTGCGCTCATGCAGTTCTTCCCTACTCTCTATTCCCCACTCCCCACTCCCTTTCCGAAGGCACCCAGCCTCTGGCCTTCCCGCACCCGGAAAGAACGGTTGGCAGTTCACAGCCGGCAGGTCAGCAGTCAGCCAATTTCGATGACTGCCCGCTGCCGAGTGCCAACTGCCGACTATCTTCCATAGGGCAACATGGCGTGCACACGGGCGACGTCCGCCGTGGCCACCGTCGTACTCTGATCCAGCTTGCGCTTGCGCTTGCTCGCCTTCGAGGTCAAAATATGGCGGGCATACGCGTGCCCGCGAATTACCTTGCCGCCGGCGGTCAGCTTGAACCGTTTCGCGGCGGCCTTACGCGTCTTGAGCTTGAGCTTTACCTGTTTCGCTTTAGGCAAACGAATCCTCCATCCGCAAAAACGAACTCATACCTGAGCTGCCGACTTCTCCACCAATTGAAGGCGTTCTTCGATTCTCTCGAGGCGATGCTCAAAAGCATCGGCGGCCGCCAGATTTCAGGGTTCGGGCTCATCACCCGCTCAGACGCGCGAACCCGCCCTCACTGATCGGGCGACTTGACCGGATCACCCGCCGCATTGGCAGACGGCGCCGCGGGTCGAGGCGCAAACTCCGTGCCTGCCGGCCTTGCTGCGCCGGATGCGGCTCCGGCTTGATGATGCCCGGCCGGTGACGCGTGCGACCCGGCGCTCGTTCCAGCCGACGCCTGCGCGCTCGCTGCGTGTGGCGCGGCCGGTTTCGGTTTCGATGGTTGTCCCGGTTTCTTCGGCGCCAGGATCGCGGTCAGATTCGGACCTTCCTGCCGCGGCCGAATCTCGACCACCACCAACTCGCCCAAGTCCTTCACCAGCCGGTCCATCATTTCCCAGCCGAGATTGCGATGTGCCATTTCGCGCCCGCGGAACATGATGGTGGCTTTGACCTTGCTGCCTTCTTCGAGGAATCCGGCAATCTGGTTGCGCTTGGTCTCGAAGTCATGCACGCCCGTGCGCGGCCGGAACTTCACTTCCTTGAGTTCAATCGAGCGCTGATGCTTGCGCGCTTCGTGCTCGCGCTTGCTCTGCTGGTAAAGATACTTGCCGTAATTGACGATCCGGCAAACCGGAGGATTGGCCGTCGGCGAAACCTCCACCAGGTCGAGGCCACGCTCCCGGGCAATCTTGATCGCTTCGTACGGGGGCATGATACCCAACTGTTTGCCCTCGTCATCCACCACCCGGATTTCCCGGGCGCGGATTCTCTCGTTAATCCGAACTCTCTCCGTTACGCGACGGTCAGCGATACGATAATTCCTCCTGGCCCGCGTCCGGGCCTGAAACAATCCTTAGAGCCTCGGGGCGTCCTTAACTGATGCACAAAAACGGCTCCACCCCGCGAAACAGGCGTACGGTCCTGTTTCTGCTTCGATCCATGCTGGAGTTTTCAGGAAAATCACACCGGCCCCGAACCCAGCCTACCCCACCACCCTCGCGTTTACTAATCTACCATTTCGCGGCACGGCTGTCGATAAGGCCTCGCACCTGGCGGATGAAATCGTCCAGTGGAACGCTCCCGGTATCGCCGGCATCGCGCCGCCGCACTGCCACGCTGCGCGACGCGGCTTCGCGCTCGCCCACCACCAGCATGAACGGCACTTTGGCCAGTTGAGCGTCGCGGATGCGGGAGTTCAGCTTCTCGTTTCGATCGTCAAGCTGCGCCCGCAACTTGGATGCCTTCAACTCCGCCACCACTTCCCGGGCGTATTCCTGGTGTTTCTCGCTGATCGGAAGCACCACGGCCTGGACCGGCGACAGCCAGACCGGGAAGGCGCCCGTATAGTGCTCCACCAGCACCCCGAAGAACCTCTCTACCGACCCCAGCAACGCCCGATGGACCATCACCGGCGTGTGCTTTGCGCCGTCCGCACCGGTGTATTCCAATCCGAAGCGCCGCGGCAGGTTGAAATCGAACTGCACGGTCGTGAGCTGCCACGGACGCCCGATGGCATCCACCATCTTGACGTCGATCTTTGGGCCGTAGAAGACGGCTTCGCCGGGCATGTATTTGAATGGGATGTCCATGCGCCGCAGCGTGTTCATCAGGGCGCCCTCGGCCTGCTCCCACTCCTCGACGGTGCCCGCGTAGTGTTCGGCATGCTCGGGGTCGCGCGCCGACAGCTCGACCTGGTATTCGTCGAACCCGAAGGTCTTGAGGACGGAAAAAGCGAACCGCACGCAGGCCTGGACCTCGCTCTCCAGTTGGTCCGGCATGCAGAAGATATGCGCGTCGTCCTGGGTGAACCCGCGGACGCGCAGCAGTCCGTGCAGCACGCCCGAGCGCTCGTAGCGATAGACGGTGCCAAGCTCGGCGAATCGCAGGGGGAGTTCGCGGTAGCTGCGCACCCGAGACTTGTAAATCAGCACATGGCCCGGGCAATTCATCGGTTTGAGCTGATACTCGTCGTCCTCGACGCTCATCGGCCCGAACATGTTGTTCTTGTAGAATCCGGTATGGCCGCTGATTTCCCAGAGGTGGTGACGCATCACATGGGGTGTGAACACCAGGTCATACCCCTGCTCCACCAGCTCACCGCGCAGCCAGTTCTCGATCTCGGTGCGGATGATCCCGCCCTTGGGATGCCAGAAGATCAGGCCCGGCCCCGCATCGTCCTCGATGCTGAACAGGTCCAACTCGCGCCCCAGGCGCCGGTGGTCGCGCTTCTTCGCCTCCTCGATCTGAGTCAAGTAAGCGTCCAGGTCCTTCTGCGAGAAGAACGCGGTGCCATAGATGCGCTGCATCGGATGCGAGTGCTCGTCGCCTTTCCAATACGCGCCTGCCACGCTCAGCAGCTTGAAAGCCTTGATGCGCCCCGTCGAGGGAATATGCGGACCACGGCAGAAGTCCAGAAACTTGCCGGTCCGGTAGGCGGAGAACACCGGATCGGCCTTCTCTTCAATGAGCTGGCACTTCAGAAACTCGCCCATCTGGTCGAAGAGCTTCTTGCCCTCCTCTTTCGGGAAGTAGACACGTTCATAGGGCAAGTCCGCCTTCGCCAGCTCCAGCATCTTTGCTTCGAGTTTGGCGAGATCTTCTTCGGTGAAGGGCTTCTCGCGGTAGAAGTCGTAATAAAAGCCGGTATCGGTCGGCGGTCCGATGCCGGGATGCGCGTCCGGAAAAAGTTCCAGGACCGCGGCCGCCAGCAAATGCGCGGACGAATGGCGATAGACTTCGAGCGCTTGCGGACCGGAAGCCGGAGTGAGGAATTCAATCGGCCCGCTGGCCTTGATGGGCCGGCTCAGATCGATCAAGTCGCCGTCGATCCTGGCCACCAGCGCTTCCGAGGCGAGCCTCGGCCCGATCGCTTTCGCCACCTCGGCGGGGGTGACTCCCTCCGGATATTCCTTGACGGCGCCGTCAGGAAAAGTTAGCTGAACGTTTGACATACGCAAAGTCCGGGAACTTTAAAAATAGCAGACGAGGAGCGGACGGTCAACGCGGGCTATAACTTGAGTGTGTGCGCGCGGACGCCCCGTAGCGCCTCAAGGCTCTTCCCATGCGCGACGGGTAGTATAGAAGAGCAGGGCCGGCTGACCGCCCCTCACAAACTCTCGACGCGCCCCGTGAACCCGGGCGGCCACGGCGCAGGATGCTGTGTTCGGCGGCCTTACAATCGAGCAGATCCTCTCGCATGACGTGCGCGTGAAGCCGAACTCGAGGCATGCGCGGGCGGCTTCGGTTGCATAGCCCTTGCCGCGTTCGCGTTCAGTCACGTGATAGCCGATTTCGAGTTCTCGCCGGCCTTCGACATCCTGATAGGTCAGCCCGCAATCGCCCACGAATCGGCTCTCCACCTTCAATTCCAATGCCCATAGTCCAAAGCCAAATTCCTCGTAATTGCGGAGATTCCATTCGATCCACGCCCGCACCTTTGCGCGGTCCGCCATTTCGGGGTAGAACGTCCGGGCATGCGGGTCAGCGAACACCGCGAAAAGCTCTGCCTCGTCCGCGAGAGTGTACGCGCGCAGGCGGAGCCGTTCCGTTTGGGGTATCTCGTGACCCATGTGTTTGAACCGCCTTGATGATTACTCGCCGGGCGCGCGGTTCTGCCCGGGAACGATGGGTGCGACGAACGTGCGTCGCGTAGCCAGGCGACTGTTGACTTGGCCCCCAGTCAGGATTATCGTTGATTTTCGGCGCACGGGGCGCATCCAGTCCGCGGAAAGGGCCAAGCCCACCCTCGAGAAATTGCAGCACCACAATCTGACAAATCTTCTTTCTGCCTGCGGTGCGGACCGCGGCCACGAACGGAAAGGAGATTTCCATGTCCGGGCAACTCCCGCCGAACCCCAGTCTCGAACAACTCAAAAAACAAGCCAAGTCCCTGTTGAAACTCCGGCAGGCCGCGGATTCCGGCGCTTTGACTCGCATTCGCCAAAACCATCCGCGCTGGAAGAACCTGCCCGAAAGACAGGCCGCCGCGTCGCCGTTCGCGCTTGCGGATGCGCAGCTGGTGATTGCGCGCGAGTATGGATTCGCGTCCTGGTCCAGGCTGCAGTCTCACGTCAAGACGCTTGAAGCAGCCAGCTCGACGGCCGAGGCCGTCGCGTCTCTGCGCGATGCCGCTGGACGTGGCGATCTCGCGCGACTCAATGCGCTGCTGGATGCGCGCCCGGAGCTCATCGACGAGCGCGGCGGCGAGGGCGTGAGGACGCCGCTGCACCAGGCCGTCTTCGGCAACAGTGAGGCGGCCGTCAAGCTGCTGCTCGAACGCGGCGCCAATCCCAACATCCGCTGCGAAGGTGACAACGCGTATCCGCTTCACTTCGCGGTGGAAAAGCATCGCTTCCCCATCATTCGTCTCCTGGTGGGACACGGAGCCGATACCGTCGGCGAAGGCGACTACCACGAGCTGGGCGTGATCGGGTGGGCGACGGCGTGGGATTACATCCAGCCCAATCCCGAGATCGTCCGGTATCTGCTGGCGCACGGCGCTAAGCACAATATCTTTTCCGCGGTCGCGATGGGCGACGTCGAGGCGATTCGCGAGCTGGTGGCGCGCACGCCGGGCGATCTCGAGCGGCGGATGAACGGAACGCTCATGCGCCGCATGCCGCTGCATCTCGCCGTCGTGAAGAATCAGTCCGCAGCCCTGACTGCGTTGCTCGACCTCGGTGCCAACACGGAGTCGATCGACGAAGCTCGCTTCTCTGCGCTCGACCTGGCGGCGTTCGAAGGCAGGCACGACCTGGCCCAAGTGCTGCTCGATCGCGGAGCGAAGGTGCGGCTGCCGGCCGCCGTGGCGTTGCATCGAACCACGGACGTCGAAACACTGCTTCGTCGAGATCCCGGTACGCTCAAGCCCGGCGGGCGATGGGGAAACTTAATCGTTCGGGCCAGCGAACGCGCACCGGGTGATGTGATCGAGACGCTCATCCGCAACGGAGCCTCGGTCAATCTGCACGACAATCCGAAGACCGCGATCGACAACACCAGCGGATACACACCGCTCCACGCGGCGGCGTGGAACGGAAACGTGAGCGCGATTGAGGTGTTGATGAGGCACGGCGCCGACGTCCGCGCGCGCGAAGAGAAGTATCGCGGCACGCCGGCCGGATGGGCCGACTACTCCGGCCACAAGGAAGCCCGCGACCGCATTCTCGGCGGGGCCATCGACATCATCGAGGCGATCCAATATGACATGGCCGGGCGCGTCAAGGCCGTCCTTGAAGAAGACCCCGGCGCGCTGAACCGGCCCTTCGGCGAGTACGGGCTGTTTCCCCTCGATGCTGAAGCATGGCACACTCCTCTGGCCTACGCCGTGATCCGCGGCTGTGAAGAGATCGTACGGCTGCTGATCGAGCGCGGAGCGGATGCATCGCTGCGATCGCCCGGAGGCGTGACGCTGAGCGCGATCGCGCAAAAGGCAGGCCATCGGGAGATCGCAGCGATTCTCGACGGAGCAGGTGGATCAGCCCTCAGCCATCAGCCATCCGCAGTCAACACCAGGAGCTGAAAGCTGGAAGCTGAAGGCTGAGAGCTGGAGACACGAAAACGGGTGAGTCGAGAAAGCTGCGGACTGCCTGCTGTCGACTGTCAACTTCGATCAGCATCGGCGATACGCGGCACTTGTCGTTTCCCCGCGAATAGGCTAACCCCGACCGCAAGCAGCAGATTCAAGCAGAGGGCGACGAACCCCGCATTGAGGCCGAACAGTGGATCGTGTTTCGTCAGCGCCAGGACCGCTACGGTCCCGACGCCGGTCACGAGTCCGGTGAACACGCCGGCCGTGGTCACGCGTTTCCAATAAAGTCCCAGCACGACACCGGGAAAGAACTGGCCCACGCCGGCGTATCCGAGCAGGAGCAGCGACACCAGCGTGGTGGAACTGTAGATCGCCAGCAACAGGCCAATCAGACTCAGGATCACAACCAGCCCGCGGGCGAGCCTCGCCACCTGATCGTCGCTCATGGCGGGCGCGATCAGCGGGCGATAGAAATTCTTGGCGAGCAGCGTGGCGGCCGTGAGCGTGAAAATAGCCGCCGGAACCATGGCGGTCAAAGCGCCCGCGCCGCCAATCACGCCCAGGAACCAGGCCGGGAACGTGGAGCGGACGATGGTGAGCAGCGCCATGTCGCCGTTGGCGAGTCCGGGCAGCGCGACCACCGCCGAGAAGCCGGCGAAAAAGACGAAGGCCAGCGTCAGCGTATAGAGCGGCATCACCACGGCGTTGCGCCGGATGATGTCGCCGCTGCGCGCCGTGAAGGTGGCCGCGAAAGAATGCGGCCACATGTAGAATCCGAACGAAGTCAGCAGCACCGTGGAGATGTACCACGCGTGACCGAGATTCGGCGTCGCGCCCGGCAGGGTGAGATGCGCTGGATGGGCGCGCGCCAGAGCGGCGAACATTTTGCCGATCCCGCCGAAATGGTAGTACGGAACGGCGATGCCGATGGCGACAGCCGCGAGCAGCATGAGAGCGTCTTTGAGGATGCTGACCCAGGCGACCGCGCGGACGCCGCTTGCCAGAACGAATGCGGCAACGACGCTGACCGCAATCGCCATGGCGGGCCCGCGCCGGATGGCGTCAAAGCTCGCCGCCTCCACGATAATTCCCAGCCCGGTGATCTGGAGCTGGACATAGGGAACCAGGAAGGCGGCTCCGGTAAGGCAGACGAACGCGGCCAGGTACTTGCTGCCGTACAGCCGCGCAAAGAAGTCGGATTCGGTCTGCATGCCGTGGCGGCGTCCCAGTTCCCAGACCGGCGGCAGAATGAAGAACGAGACCACGTAGGCCAGCGTGAGGTACGCCATGATGTAGAGCGCTGGACCGCCACGCGAGTACGCCCATCCGCTGGCGCCAAGAAAGGAGAAGGTGGTGTAGACCTCGCCGGCCATCAGCAGATAGACCAGCAGCACGCCGAAACCGCGTCCGCCGACGGTCCATTGTTCGAGGTCGAGCCGGCGGCGGGCTCCGGCGAGAAATCCGAGGCTAGCGCCGGCGGCAACGATGGCGAAGATGATTCCAAGGGCGGCGCCGCTCGCGGTCATCGGCGGCCGCCGTTGCGTTTCTCGCGGGAGGATTCCAGCCGGTACGCCAGCCCCATGCACAAGGTGGTGAGCACGATCCAGGCGACGAGCCAGAACAGGTTGAAAGGAAGACCGAAGACCATGGGCTCCACGCGATCCCAGAGGGCAATCGTGAAGCACATGGCGATGAAAGGAATCAGGGCGAGCAACAGCGCCCCCCAGGACGGCCGCTTGACCGGAATCTTCCCCTCCCCTGTAGCGCCGGATGCAACGCCGGGCTCTACGCGCGGTGTCGATACGGCGGCGAGCATATCACGGCCGGGGCTCTCGCCGGGAGTGTCGTTGGAAGTGTTTTGGGACAGTCTTGGTGGGCCTGGGTAGAGTTGAACTACCGACCTCACCCTTATCAGGGGTGCGCTCTAGCCACCTGAGCTACAGGCCCGCGGGATTGGACGGCCGTGGAGCCGTCGCCTTTGACCCGTGCACAAGTATATCAGACAGGCGGCCGGATTTCGCAAGCGCCGCTCGTCAAAAGGAAACTCGGGATTCGGAAGCGGTGT
>JASHQD010000396.1 GCA_030037755.1 Terriglobia bacterium | reverse complement strand
GCCCTGGATGAGACTGAAGACGGCCGAAGTCGCGCCAACCCCAAGGGCCAGCGTCAGGATCGCAATCAGGCTGAATCCCGGCTGTTTCAACAGCATCCGAAACGCGAATCGAAGCTCTCGCACCATTTAACTCCTCCCACTGGTGCCCGGTTCCGCTGACACCCGTTGGTTCTGTCAGATATACGGCGACCACAGCTTTTGTGTTCGTTCGCTTGGACGGTCGTATTCCCGCCCGGTTAGTAGGCTCGAAGCGAGAAGGATGGGAGAACGATGCAGTCAGGTGCCCTCGGCCGACCGACGTGAGTTGTTTTCCCGGATTTTGGTTCAGAGCCCACTGCGGGCGACCTGGCCGCCCAAAAAACCTGTACCACGCTGGGATGTAACTACATGGAATCTCTCACGATCTCAAGGAGAACCCACAGTGCCCAAATTCAGGCGTTTTTTGCCCAAGTTGACCTGGACCAGCCGAAAGCTTACGCCTACGCGAAAAGAGGTCGTGACCATGAACTCGCTCGCCGTTGACGCGCAGGAGGGTATCTCACCATTCCTCGAAAAGCGCGCACCGTGCTGGACCGGTCGCTAACAGTCTGCGGTGGCCCATGTGGTTTCCATCGTGGCGGGTTTGGGACGCGTTGGAAAACACCTCGTGTCTGATTTCAGATTGGGATTCTGTGCCAGGTGATCGTTGATGGCCTGCTCGACGGCCGCCTTGGAATGCGGCTTGAACAGCGAATAGGCGCCCGCCGCGAGCAGCCGCGCCAGAACGATTCGTCGTCAGCTTGAGCAATCTCGTCTCCGACCCTCGATTAGAATACTAGCCGCGCCGCCACTTGCATCACTCGCGGCCCGCCACCGCCGAGGCCTGGATTGCCCTGCGCCACGTCCGGCGTCTGCGTGATCAGGCCCGCCGGACCCGCCTGTGCGTTCACGGTTCCATCCGCATTGATGCCCGGCGTGAGCGTGCCGTTGGGCAGCGCGAAGTTGGCGTGATTCAGAATGTTGAAGATCTCCCAGCGAATTTGCAGGCTGACTCTCTCGGTAAGCCGCGTGGTCTTGTCGATGGAGAAATCGATGTTGGCAAAGCTCGGCCCGAAGATGATGTTGCGGCCGAGGTCGCCGAACGAGCCTTCCGTGGGTTGCTGAAACGCGTTCGGATTCAGATAGCCGGTCGACGGATCCCAGTTCGGCAGCACGACGGGCGCGCTTTCGATCAAGTTCGGACGCTGGTGAGCCTCGAAAGTGTTCGAGGTGTCGTTCGCCGTCAGAATCGGGATGGGCCGGCCACTCTGCAGCGTGATGATGCTGTTGAGCTGCCAGCCCTGGCCAAGGCGCGGGTGCGCATGATTCCAATCCGGGACCTGGTAATTCAGCGCGCCGGTGAAGCGCTGCCGTGTGTCGAAGGTGGAAGGTCCGTATTCCGCGCGCAGATCGGTGGAGTTCTGCGGAAAGGCCGCGGAGGCGAAGTTGAAGTCGATGCCGTCAGAGGCATCGTCGAGCGATTTCGACCATGTATAGGCCGTGAATCCCGCCAGCCCGTGCCACGATCGGATGCGGGTGATCACCTGCAGGCCGTCGTAATTGGAGAAAGCGCCGGTCGACATCACATCTTCGGAGTAGAAATTAGTGTTGGGATAGTTGCCGGTCGCCGGAATAGGCTGATTCAGATCGTAGAGCTGGGTCAGGTGAGTGCCCTTGCTGCCCACGTATCCTACCTCGACGCTGGCGGCGTCGCCGAGCTTCTGCTCCACATTCAGGTTCCAGTTCTGGTTGTAAGGCGTCTTCAGATCGCGGTCCGTCACCAGCACGTTGTACGGTGGACCCGTCAGCGGCGCGCCGAACAACGGTCCCGTCATCGACCCGTTCAGCACCGCGCTGCTGTTGGTGGTGTCGAGCGGCACCACCGCGTCAGGACCGATGGGATTCAGCGTGATGCCGGCTGAGTTGGTGTAGTTCGCGACCAGGATGTCCTGGGGAATATAGTCGTAATAGATGCCGTAGCCGGCGCGTACCACCGTGTTGTGCAGCGCGCTCCAAGCCAGGCCGATGCGGGGTGCGAAGTTTCTCAAATCGCGTTCGTACGCGCCGTTCAGCCCGTCGCTGCCGACGATTTCGAGCGTCCCGTCCGATGCCAGGTTCGAGATGCGGTTCTCAGCCTCGCTGAGCGGCCCGAAATATTCCCAGCGCAGGCCGATATTCAAAGTCAGGTTGGAGCGCACGCGATAGTCGTCCTGCGCGAAGAAGCTCAGGTTGTTGTTGTAGGTGTGGCGCTCGGTGTCGCCGGTGTAAGCCTCGAAGTAGGCGTCGCCCAGAAAGAGGTTGGCGAGCAGATCGACCGCCGGCACCGGCGCCGGTATCGACGGGCTGGAGTACGGGTCAAGATTGATGGAGATGATGCCGCGCGCGTAGTTGTCGTTGGAACTCGAGATGTCGGCGCGCCAGAACTGGCCGCCGAGTTTCAGCGTGTGCTGGCCGTGCAGCCACGTGAAATTGTCCAGAATCTGGTCCGTCTGGCTCACGCGCCCGCGCGGGATGCCGAACACGGTTGCGCCCAGGTTGTCGAAAACCCCGCCGAAATCCACCTCCGGCAGGCCATTGATGCCGGTGCCGGTGTCGAGCCCGATGCTCGAGGGACTGAGACTCGCATCCGCCGAATTGAACGCCGTCCGATAGCGGCTGTAGCCGAAGCGGACCTCGTTCACGCGCGTCGGGCTGGGTGTGGAAAGCAGGCTGACGGAGACCACCTGCACGCGCGTGGGCGATATCTGCTCGAATTGCTGCAGGCGCGATCCGCTGCCGAATCCGCCCACCGATCCGAGCGGATAATCCTGCTGGCTGGTGCTGATCACGTAGCGCCCGGAGAGCTGCTCGTTGGACGCGAGCTGGTGGTCAACCTTCGCGAGGAAGCTGTCGAGATCGTTCGAGTCGCGCACGGAGGTCGGCGCGCTGCCCACAAGCGAATTCGGATCCACAGTCGCTGGCGTGGGAAAGAAGGCGAGCAGCTTGTTGATGGCCGGGTTGATGGAGCTGATGCCGTTAGCGAGCGCGATGCTCTCAGCCTCGGCGACGGCCTGCGGGCTCGGCACCAGCAGATCGAAGTCCGATCCCACGCGCTCGCGCTGGCCTTCGTAAGCGGTGAAGAAGAACGTCTTGTCGTGCTGGATCGGACCGCCGAGCGATCCGCCGAACTGGTTGTTACGGAATTCGCTTTTGTTGATGGCGAAAAAGTTGCGCGCGTCGAAAATGTCATTGCGGACGTACTCGAAGGCGGAGCCGTGGAACTGGTTGGTGCCCGACTTGGTCAGCACGTTGACCGCGGCCCCGGAATTCCGCCCGTATTCGGCGCCGTACTGCGTCTCCAGATTGAATTCCTGGATGGCGTCGATGGGCAGGAGCGACGCCGGCGCGCCCGTGATGCCCACCTGGTTCAGCGCCGAGTTGTTGAAGAACGGATCATTGTTGTCGGTGCCGTCGAGCATGTAATTGTTGGACCGGTCGCGCGCGCCGTTGATGTTGAACTGGCCGAATCCCTTCTCGCTGCCCGCCACGCCTGATCCTTCCACGGTCACGCCCGGCGTCAGGGCCACCAGTTTGCCGAAGTCGCGGCCGTTCAGGGGTAGGTCGATCACCATGCGGTTGTCCACGACCTGGCCGAGCGTGTCGCTGGCCCTGTCGACCAGCGCCGCCGCCGCCGTCACCTCCACGCGCACGTTGGAGGCGGTTGGAAAGATTGTCAGATCGAGATTGGTGTCAACGCCTACTTCGACGCGAGCGCGTACCGAGAAGTGATGCGTGAATCCCGGCGCGGTGGCCGTCACGTCGTAGTCGCCCGCGGGCAGCTCGGGGATCTCGTAGGAGCCGTCGTCGCCGGTGGTCGCGCTGCGCGCCTCACTGGTGCCCACGTTTTGCGCCGTGACGCTCGCGCCCGGCATGATGGCGCCCGAGGAATCCCGCAATATGCCGCGAATCGACCCTCGATAACTCTGCGCCCAACCGCCGGCGGCGGCGAGAATCGCAAGGCTCACCGCCAGCGCCGCGCGCTTCAATGTCGAAGGCTTGCATGAAGATCGCCGCGAACATCCCGGATGAGCTCTTGCCATAAGTTCCCCCGCTTGTCGAAGCCTCGCCTTTTCTCTCTCTGCGGCCTCTGTGAGCCCTCCGTGTTAAAAGCCTCTACTCCCGATCTTCAAAGCCTCTCACGGCTTGCGCGGAATGAAGACCGCCGCCGGCGGTGTCACATGATGCACTGCTGAATAATTGCCCTGATTGATCGCGATGCCGATGTGTCCCCGCGAGTCGATATAGAGCAGCGGCGCGCCCAACGGCACGTCGGCGAAGGTCTTCACGAAAGGCACGCTCACCTCGTGCCCGGCCAGCGTCACCTGGACCTTGTCGCCGTGCTGATATCCGAGCTTCCGGAAGTCCTCGCCTTCGATGTTCGATATCAGGCTGCCGAACGGCCGGTCGATCGCCAGAATTGTGCCGCTGATGCCCTTCTCGTCTATTTTGGCGGCCGGAATATTGAGCCGGACGAGCTTCTCGATGGGTACCACGGGCCCGGCGGTGGTCCAGTCGTCGCCGCGCGCCAGGTGCGCCGCCGCCGGCGAGAAGATGTCGCGGCCGTGAAAGGTCGAAGAGAGCTTGCTGCCGATCATCCACGCCGGATTGGTGATCTCTCGTGCACCTTCCAAGCCGTCGCGATCCTCGACCAGCGTCATCAGGCCATTGTCAGGCAGCACGAAATATTGCCCGCGCTTGGACTTCACCACCACCGCTTTGCGGCTCGTGCCCACGCCCGGATCGACGACGACTTCGAAGATCGTCCCGGCCGGATAGTAAGGCGTGGTTCCGGAGAGATTCCGGGCGCCTTCGAGGATCGAGTACGGCGTCACCTGGTGCGTCAGGTCCACGATCCGTACGTCGGGATCGATCCCGTAAATCACGCCTTTGCAGATCGGCACCGCGTCGTTGTCAGTGCCGAAGTCCGTCATGAAAACGATGGTCGGGCGCGCCGCCGCAGTCCCGCCTGACGACGATGATGCTGCCGATGACGTCTGCAGGATCGCCCGCGGCTGTCGCGCCTGCGCCGCGCCCAGGATCAGCAGCAGGATCAACGGCAGCAGCGCAAGCCTTCGCGCTGTCCGGGGATTTGACTTTCCGAATCGATGCGCGTGGACTCTCACGTTGTGGTCTCTCGCTCCAATGGCGCTGGATTTCGACTTTGATGGTAGCAGATCGGGGCCGTGTCGCGAATGGCACGCAGAGGTCGATAGTGTGATGGCTCGGCATTGCTGTTAACTGGTTGACGACGAACTCACTCCCCGCCGCTGGGACTCTACGACTTCCCTCATTCGCGACACGTTGCGAACTTTCTTTTGACGTTTCGGGGCCTCGTCGTTGCGGAGTCTGTAAGCCGCCAACGATAAACCTTCGGGCGGAACTCTTTGCGCCGCCTGGCTGCCCACTACGGCGCGATCGCGGACGCCGACACAACAGTGCTGATCACCTGCAGTTCTCAGGAAATGGCTCGGGGCTATATTCCCGAGCGCCCTCACGCGCAAACCTTCTACGGTCTCTCGGCTAGTGTTCGTACTTGCCAGCGAACCGCAGGGACGCTCCGATTAGTAGAACGACCCTGCCCAAAATCAAGTCATTGTGGGACGCCGGCGCCGGCCGGATGCGAGCCAAGAAAACAACTAGGTTACGCATGGTCTGATCGGAGAGGTTTTTGGGCAATGTGCGCGGCCGAGTGCACCACAGGCGACGGAGGACGAATTTTGTATACCGTGCGGGGAGCGAGCAGGGTGGACCTCTACAGCGCCGTGTCGGAGTCGGTGAGCGAGCGAATTCATGAGATTGGAATCCGCATGGCGATTGGCGCAACCGCTGCCGGCGTGGTCCGTCTGATTTTCGGCGAAGGCGCCAGACTCATGCTTGGAGGCTCGATAGTGGGCTTGGGACTCGCGCTGGCGCTGAATCGCCTGCTTTCGTCTTATCTGTTTGGAATCACCCCGAGTGGTCCGACAACCCTGACCGCAGCTTGGGACTGCTTCTGGTGGTGGCAGCAACCGCGATGTGGCTTCCCGTGCACCGCGCAACGCAAGTGGACCCGATCGTTGCCTTGAGAGACAAATGGAAGGGGCTTGGATGAGCCGTTGTAGGGCGACCCGGATGTTGTCCGAGAGCCGACAACCGAGACGCGCAGCGACTCGTTCCACCCTGCGACGCCACGGCGAACCGACGTGTCAAGAGGCCGGCCAGTGTGCGGAGAGCGACTACTGCAAGTGGATGCGAGCATAGCCGTCGTACTTGCTCATGTCGGACAGAAT
>JASHQD010000395.1 GCA_030037755.1 Terriglobia bacterium | reverse complement strand
ATACCGGTACAGCCCGTCGGCGCCGAATATCGCCCGATAGGTGGCCATCCGGATGCGATTATCGAACGGCGAGAGCGGCAGAACCTCGATGTTGTTCGTGACTTCATTGACGCCCTCGAGCCGTTTCACCGCGTTGGCGGCGTCGGACTTCAGCACAGGCTGGGTCACCTGTCCGGACACCGTAACGTGCCCGCCGTCCACCTGAAACTCGAGATTGTCGAAAATGTTGTAGTAAGGCAGCATCAACAGCGCATGACGGACGCGCTCGTCGAGCGCTGCCTGGCTCCCCAACGTCGGATTCGCGGCCGGCAAGCTCGATTGAGCAAAGCTCGCGACCGGCGCGGCGATCAAAAGACCCAATACAGCAATGATTGGTGCTCGTGAATTTATGATCCTCATAATCAGGATTTTCCTTTCTGCCGGCGTGTTCCCTTACTCTGAATCTACCCGGCGATTAGCTTTCACTCTATTTGATCAGCCCTGAACGCGGCGCGTTACAGCCTCGCCGCTCCAAGATCAAAAATAAATTCCTCGCGCTCGCTGTAACCTGAAAGGCGTTCGATTCGTCGCGTTGCTGAAAGTCGAAAGTTGACAGTCAACAGTTGACAGTCGACAGGCCCTTGTCGGGCGTTGCGCAACCGGTATTCGGCAGTCGGCAAGTCTGGCTACACGCCACCTTGGCGCAGGTTTTGACGTCTGCTCCGGACTGTCAACTGTCAACTGTCGACTGTCAACTAGCTGCCGACTCATTCCAGCAAGATTCGTATACGAATAGCAAGATCCATACATCAATTAGACTTGTCCTCCAAAGGCCACGTGATAAACCTTCCTGACATGGCGAAGGTCCGGAAAGAGACCCGGACGTGGGATTGCTCAGCTACGAGCTGCGTTGAGTGAATCGCCGTACCTGAAAGAGGTCGGCTCGGCCTTCGCCAAAATACAAAATCGAGGAGAATGAAATGAATCACATCGCGAAGTATGTTATGTCGATCATGGCTGCGGCGGCACTGGCGATCGTCACTGCTCCCAGCGCGCACGCTGGTCACGTCTACTGCTCGAACGGCCTGCTGAACGGCAGTTACACCGCCACCATCACCGGGAACCTCGCAGGAGAGCCCTTCGCCGAACTCGATCTGGTTACTGCAGACGGCAATGGGACGTTCAGCGGCAGCGGAACGGTCTCCGAAGACGGCGTCATCTCCACCGTCAGCTTTACGGCGACCTACACGATCAATTCCAACTGCTCGGGCTCGGCCGTGCTGAGCACCGGCGTAACCCAGAACTTCAACATCAAGACCGATGGAAGCGAAGTGCAGTTCATTTCCACCAACTCCGGCGCCACCATTGTCGGCGACGCCAAGCGGCTAACCGGCGGCGACCAACAGTAGTCTGTCGGATCAGCCAGCACCGTGCTCGACGTGAATGAGGGGGACCGCGTGATGGACCAGCGGCGGACTTCTATAGTCCGCCGTTGGCATTTCTAGTGTGGAGTGCGGTTGACTCACCACCTCGCGTAGGGCCGGCCTTCAGGCCGGCATGCCCGGGCTAGAGAGTCTGAGTGAGAAGCTGCGGCTTTGCCGCAGGTTGTCACTTATTCTGCAGCGCCGCGTCCCAGTTCACGATCACGTTAATCTGCTCCGCCGGGGTGCCCGCCGGTATGTCGGTCTTGACGGGTTCAAGCAACAGAAACTTCCGGCCATCGCCGGTGACGCTGTATTCGTTTCCGCCGCTCTCGCCGAAGGGATTCAAGACGTCAGCCTGAAACAGAGCCTGAGGCGCGCCCGCCTGCAACCCACCGTCAGTCTTCAACGGCACGGCCATCATTCTCCAGTCCAGGCTCAGGTAATACAGCTCCCTGCCGTCTCCTCTCCAGATCGGTTCGCCGCCGCCGCCGCCGGAGAGCTGGCGCTTCTGTTCTAAGCCCGGAAACGTGGCGACGTAAGTCTGCAAGACCCTGGTTTCGTCGGAGTTGTAGGCTACCCATTTGCCGTCGGGAGAAAAATGAAACTGGTCCCGATGAGACCCGTCCCGGACGGGACGATCCGGCAGGCTCTGGCCGCCGAGGGAAAGGAAATGGAAACTCACATCGTCGCTGTCATGATAGATCACAAATCGTCCGTTTGGCGACCAGTCGTCCAACTGCCCCGCCTTGGCGTCGGAATAGAGCCTCTTCGGCTCGGAACCTCCCAGCTTGAGTTCCATAATGCTGAGCGGCGATCCCGGCTCTTTGTAGTTCGCGTAAACGATCCGGCGCGAGTCAGACGACCAGACGGGATCCAGCTGGGATTCAGGACCGAAGGTAAGCTGAGAGAACACACCATTGCTGAGATCAAGCAGTCCAATATGGTGAACGGAACCGTCCTTCAATTGCAGCGCCGCCAGTTTTCCGTCCGGCGAGAGCGCCACCTGCTCGTACGCGCCCGGATGCCCAATCTCCCCGAGTTTTGTGCCCGTGCGATCCCGCCAGGTGAGCTGAGCCACGTCGCCCGGGTCTCCTGGCGGGCTGGAGCGGAAGACCAGCACGCCGTTCTGCGACACGGAGAAGGCCGCCCGCCCCCAGTAAGCTGCGGCCACATTCCCGGAGACCCGAACCGGGTCCGCATACAAGCGCATGCGCTTCGCGTCGAACGGTTGAGCCAGCAGACTACCCTCGCGGACAAAGAGAAGATGATTGGGCGGACAAAACCGCGCTGCCGCTTCGCTCGTCAGCGCCAATCGCACCTGGTTTGAGTCCAATGAGCCGACGAAAACAGAGTTGCTCTGGGATTTGCTCTGCGGGTCGCTGGCGAGTGCCAGGTAGAGGAAATGTCTTCCGTCGGGGAGGAATTGCGGCCAGACGTGGGC
>JASHQD010000394.1 GCA_030037755.1 Terriglobia bacterium | reverse complement strand
GGAGCGTTCGGAGGCGGTGGGGCCGCGGGGGGACTCGTCGTCGACCCTGCCGCTTCGGTTCCGGTTGCGCTCCCGGACGGCGGGAGGGCAGCGGAGGTGGCAGGCGTTTCAGCGCCGGGGACTCCCGCCGAAACCTGGCTCTGGGATTCCGCGCTGGCCGCCGGCGCGGCGGAGGCCGCAGGCTGCGCCGTAGCCGGATGCCGTCGCACAGCAATGTAGCCCAGATAGCTTCCAATCAGAATCACGACCACTGCCGCCACTGCGATCAGCAAAGAGCGCTTTCCGGCGGCCGACGCCCCGGTCCCCCTGGCCACCGGTAGTGCCGGCGGTTTGGCATTTGGCGCCGCGACCGCCGGAGGCGCCGGTGCTGCCACGGGCCGCAATCTACCTGTCTCCTGGACGCCGGGCGCAGGCGTACTCTGTGTCGGTCCTCCGGCCGGAAACAGCTGTGTGGCAGAAGCCGCGGCTTCCGCCGCGCTGGGCAACGTTACGGGCACAGATTGACGGGCGATTTCCTCCCGTACGGCCAGCAGGGTCCGGGTGAGGCCGGGATCGTCAGGGAACCTCTCGAGCGCCGCCTCTGCCTCCCTGGCGGCTTCCTCCAGCCGCCCATCATCCCAGAGAGCTTGAATCGGTTTTCGAGCCTCTTCGGCCTGCCGCACGCGGCCCGCGGCTTGCTCCTCGCTGCGCGCAAGCATCAGGAGGCGAGCCACCTCCACGCTGGCCGGGAATTCTCCTTGCAAGCGCTCGCCCAGCGCAATGGCCTCCGCGTACTTCCCGCCCTTAATCTGTTCCTGAAGTGCGGTCACCTCGAGTTCCAGCTTCTGACGCCGCTCGGCGAGCTCGGACTCGGTTCGCGCGAAATTGTACAGCCGAGTCGATTCCGCCTCTTTGGGAAACTGGAATCGCACCGTCTCGGCGCGGTCCATCGCCTCCTGGAATCTCTGCTGCTCGAGCAGCGCTTTGACTTCGTCAAAAGCCTGCTTGACCTGCTCGCGTTCAGAGATCTTCTGCCGGAGAGCCGCGAGCAGCCGGTCAACCTCCGCGTCGTCCGGAAACTCGGTATGCAAAATCTCGAGCTGCACGCGGGCATCGTCATCACGATCCATCCGCATCAGGTCGCGCGCACCCGCGATCCCTTCGCGCAGCCGCAGCCGTTTCTCCTGCGCGATGCGCTCCTGCTTGATTCTCTCAAGCAGGCCGATAACCTCGGTCTCGGTAGCCTCCAGCTCCAGAGCTTTGCGCAGCTCCGATTCGGCAAGGGTCAAATCGCCTTCACTCAAGGCGCGCTTGGCGGCCACCACACGCTTGCGGACGTCCGCAGCCCTGGCAGCCGCTTCGCTCGCCTGGCGCAGCATCGTGCGGGCCGTGCCGTGTTGTGAATCGAGCTTCAAGACCTCTTCAAACGCCTTCGCAGCCTCCGGGTACTTCCTTTCGTCGAGCAGGCGCTGGCCCTCCGCCATGGATTGCTGCACCCTGGCCGAGAGCTTCGCGTGTCTCAGCGACGTTTGAACCTCCGACATCAACCCTTTGGCCGCATCATGACTGCTGTCGAGCGCGAGGGCGTTCCGCAGCACTTCCTCGGCGCGGGTGAATTCGCTTCGCGCCACCAGTTCCCTGCTCTCCTCGACCATGGCATCGACGACCTCGCGCTGCAGTTTGCGCGCGAAGGGATCGATTTCGAACGCCAGATCCTCCAGCGTCTGGAAACGATCCTCGCGGTCTTTGCGCAGGCATTTGCGAACGATCTCGCTTAGGGCGGAAGGCAATCCTGGAATAAGCTCCGTGAGCGGTGCCGGCTCTTCCGACGCGATCTTGAGCATGATCGCCGTGACATTCGGTCCGTCAAAGGCCTTCTGGTATGCGAGCAGCTCGTACATCACGATGCCGACCGAGAAGATGTCCGAGCGCCGGTCAACCTGCTCGCCCCGCAACTGCTCGGGCGACATGTAGCTGACGGTGCCCAGAATCATTCCGCTCTGCGTCATGCCCGTATCGGCCAGGTGGACGATCCCGAAATCCACCACTTTGACCGAACCATTCGGCGTCACCAGGATGTTGCCGGGCTTGACATCGCGGTGAACCACCCCGTGCTGGTGCGCGTATCCCAGGCCATTGCAGATCTGCACCATAATCTTGAGCTTGGTGGCGAGCGGCAGGGCCGTACGCCGGGCGATGATGCGCTGCAGGCTCTCGCCTTCCACCATCTCCATGGCTATGTAAGGCAAGCCGTCGGCCTCGCCCAGGTCATGGATGGTAACGATGTTGGGATGCTGAAGGCGCCCGGCGGATTGGGCTTCGCGATAAAAACGCTTGAGCAGGTCGGGGTCCGAGAGAAGCCCGGGCATGACCGTCTTCAGTGCCACCAACCGGCCGATGAGGGGGTCACGCGCCTTATACACTACACCCATGGCCCCGCGGCCGAGTTCCTCGACGATCTCGTACTTGCCGAACTTCTGGCCAGGTGTATGGCCAGAGGCGTGAATCGTCTCTTGCACGAAACCAACTCCAAGCAGGGGGTCCGGTTACGCTATCTTAACAGATATCCGGAGTTTCCATTACGCAATCAAGCGAAGTATTGCCGGTAATCACAAGGAGTTCCAATCCAAATCCTCAAGCATTACGGGAAACTCAGAGGGTGCAGGTGCGGGCAACTCTACAGGAAATCCCACACCGTTTTGCAGTTCTCTTCGTATTGGAGGCACCCCGGCCGCCGGCTAATATCAGACGACGGCGATAGAGTCCTGAACCAACGCCCGTCAAGGAGGAAAAATGTCACGATTCGTACTAGCGGCAGTCTTGGGAGTTTGCCTGTCAGCCTCGGTGGCCGTCATCAGCGTTCCGAAGTGCTACGCAGCTCAGGCCGACGTGCATCGGCACGTGTGGTCCGACTCCGAGGACCCGCATTGGCACGCTTATCTGAAGGAGAAGCACAAGCAAGACCACGACTGGGCCAAGGCCACCAAAAGAGAGCAGCGCGATTATTGGAAGTGGCGCGACGCGCATCCGGACGCGCAGTAGCGCCGCGGAATCTTCCATTTTCGGGCGGCGGTCCGTCAGATCGAAGTCAGGCCCGCCGCCTGGTGGAAGCTAGTAACCCCGCTCCGTACCGTTTTCATCTGTAGGTTGCTTCTCTTGGCCCAAACCCGATGCTAGAATCCATTCGGGATGCTCTTTAAACGCTTCGGCCTTCAATCCAAGATCATCATCATTCTGGCGGTCGCCGTCGTATCGGTGGTCGCGGTTTCCACCTACCTCGCCATGCTGCTCACGCGGCAGCTCGTGGAAGAGGCGATCTACCGCAAAGTGCTCTCGCAGGCGCTGGCGACCGCGCACCAGCTCGTCAGCGGGCATGAGCTCGACACGCCCGAGAATCTTCTCGCGCACCTGAACCAAGTGAAGCACGACTTCAAGGGCGTGGAGCAGATCGACGTTTACCGCCACGACCCGGCCCACTCGCTGGCCGCCACCACCGATCCGAGCGGCGAGCACCTCGAGCTCGACGTCATCCCCAACGTGAACACCTATAACGAGTTTGAACGTCCCGGCGAGGACCAGCTCACCATCGAGACACCCGACGGTCACGACTGGATCATGTCCACTCCCATTCGCGACGGCAATCGCCTGATCGGGTGCCTGGATCTGAAGGTGTCGAAGAGAAGCTCGAACCAGATCATCGATGGTCTCGTGTGGCGCAATGTGGTCCTGATGCTTGCCAGTCTGCTGGCCGTGATCTTCGCAATTCACGTCTTCTTCTTTTACAACGTGCGCCGCCCCGTGAAGGAGATGGTGGAGGTGATGGAGGCGGCTGAGGGTGGCGCGCTTGCCGTGCGCGCGCATCCGGTGAGCCAGGACGAGATCGGCGAGCTCGCCGGGCACCTGAATCAGATGCTGGGGCGCCTGGAGAACTTCAACACCGAACTCGGACACAAAGTGAGCGAGGCGACCGCCGAGCTCGAGCGGCGCAACGAAGAGCTGACTCGCATCAACGAGGAGCTGTTTGAGACTCAGAAAACACTGGCGCGTTCGGAGCGACTGGCTGTGGCCGGCCAGCTCGCGGCCAGCCTCGCTCACGAGATTGGGACGCCCCTGAACTCGATCTCCGGACACGTCCAGCTTATGGCGCGGAAGAAAACCGGCGATCCAGCCACGGACCGGCGCCTCGAGATCATTGAAGTCCAGATTGAGACGATTGTGCGGAGCGTGAAGCAGCTTCTCTCCTGGACGCGGAAGTTCGAGCTGCACCTGGACCAGATGGATCTGCGCCGGACGCTGGAGGAGGTCGCGCTGCTCTCATCGCCCGCTCTCGAAAGCCGCAAGATTCGCGTGCGCACCGACTTCTCCAAGCGCGCGCCCGAAATCCAGGGCGACGCGGGCTACTTGCAGCAGGTCTTTCTGAACCTGATCAACAACAGTATGGACGCCATGCCGCGCGGCGGACATCTGTACCTTCGCCTGAAAGCGCCCGAACCCGTGAACGGCGAGCAACCCGTCGTGCGCGTCGAGGTGGAAGACACCGGCGAAGGCATCGCGCCCGAGATGCTGGGACATATCTTCGATCCCATGTTCACCACCAAGCGGATGGGCACCGGAGCCGGGCTCGGCCTCGCCATCTGCAAACAGATCATCCAACAGCACGGCGGGACAATCGAGGTATCCAGCCGCGTGCATGAGGGCGCCCGCTTTACGATCACGCTCCCGGTAGACTGCCGTGCCCGCACGGAAACTCCAGCTCCGGCGCTCGCGCATTCCGCGTAGGGCGCCCCTTTGCATCGAACCGGTTCATCAAGGCTGATAAATGCCGCGACGCCCTGGCTGCGGGTGGGTGCTGGCAAGCTCCTTCACTCGCAACGCAGCGCGACCGTCGGCTCCACTTTGGTCGCACGCCAGGCCGGAACGTAGCACGCGGCCAGGGCCACGAACGAAAGCAACAAGGCTACGCTCGCATAGGTCAGCACGTCTGTGGGAGCGACGCCCAGAAGTTGCGCGCGCAAGAGCCGCGTTGCGAGCAGCGAGATGACGAACCCGACGGCCAAGCCCATGATCGTCATGCGCAGGCCCTGGCTCAATACCAGGCGGAGAATGTCTTTGCGCTCGGCGCCGAGCGCCATGCGAATCCCGATCTCCTGGGTGCGCTGGCGCGTCGCATAGGCGACCACTCCATAGACGCCTACGGCGGCGAGCGCCAGCGCCAGCAAGCCGAAGGAGCCCGCGAAAGTGACGACGATCCTCTCGAAAAGACTGCCCATCTGCATGCTTTCGCGGATCGAGGTCACATTGAAAACGAGCAGGTCCGGGTTGAGGTCATGGATCGCTCTCTCGACCGCCGGAGCGAATGCCAGCGGGTCGCCCGACACTCGCGCGTGAACGATAACGGCGTCGAAGGGCGGGTAGTCCTGATACCAAGGCACAAAAAAGCAAGGCTCCGCGCTGTAAATCACGCGGCGATACTTGGCATTGCCGGCCACGCCGACCACGGTGCGCCATCGGCCGTACAACTTGATCCGTTTTCCGAGCGCCTCCTGACCGGGCCAATATCGAGCGGCAAATGCCTCGTTGACGATCGCCACTGCCTGTGAATTCGCGTCGTCCTGGGCGCCAAAGTCACGCCCGGAAACGAGCGCCGTCCGCAGGGTCTGAAAGTAGTTCGGGCCCACCCGGGCCCAGTCGATCTCCATCGATTCGTGCGGGCGAGGCAGATAGCCTCCGACGTCGATACTTTCGGAGCGGATGGTGTAGCTGAGGGGCGAGAAGTCGGCGAGCGTCTCCGATTCAACACCAGGCAAGGCCTTGACCTTTGCCAGCAGTTGCCGATCGAACTCGATGCCCTGG
>JASHQD010000393.1 GCA_030037755.1 Terriglobia bacterium | reverse complement strand
GCATCTGGTACGGGGTGCTCGGGCTGAAGCTCTACTTTTACTACGTCCCGCTCATGTTCGTAGGTTACGCGCTGCTGCGCACGGAGCGTGATCTGGAGAGGTTTCTCTTTGTGAATGCCGGGCTGGCCGCGGTGATTTCAGTGGTTGGCATCTTACAGGCCATCATCGGCATCGATTTTCTCAATCCGCATTCCGGTGCCGATATCGATGAGCTGGGGCACAACGTTCGCGTTACACCGTCCGGTCTGCTGGTGCCTCGGCCTCCTTCGGTATTCGTAAGCGAGGGCCGGTCCTTCGACTATCTTATCCTCGCGTTCATCCTCGCGCTGGGAGCGGCGGCTTATCTTCTTTTGCGAACGACGCGGGGCCGGAAGATCGTATTTCCGGCGGTTGCGCTGGTGGCTCTTGCCATCATCCTAAGCGGCTCGCGCGGGGACTTTGTGAACCTGGTCGTCAGCGCGCTTCTGCTGGCTGCGGGCATGTTGTGGGGAGCGCCGCCGAAACTTGGAGAGGGCTACCGGTTGGTTAAGGCTATTCGCCGGACGTTCGTCTTTGTGACGCTGGCCATTTCTTTGGCGGTGGTGATTTTTCCGAGTGTCATCGGCGCGCGCCTGGCGTTTTATCGGGAGACGATCGCGCTGGACAGCCCGGACTCCGAGACAGCAGATCGAGCATGGAACTACCCCGTCGGCCAACTGCAGAGAGCGTTTTCGGACCCGGACTGGCTGATCGGGCATGGTATTGGGACGGCATCCCTGGGCGGTCAGTATGTGAGCCGAATCATGGACGTGCCCAAGAGCACCATCGGCGTCGAGAGTGGCTATGGGGCCCTGATCCTCGAGATGGGAATAATGGGCCTCGTCCTCTGGCTGGTGTGGACTTCCAGCATGATGTTCGCCGCTCTCAAAATCTTGTTGAAGTTGAAGGGGACGTGGGCGTTTCCTTTGGCTCTTTCTTTCTTCTGGTTTGGTTTTTACCTCTTGTTTCTTCGGACGTACGGCGGCATGCAAGGATATCAGGACTTCATACTGAACGCCTACCTTTGGCTGCTGGTCGGCATGCTGTTTCGGCTGCCGGGGCTGGTGGAAGAGAGTCAACGGCCGGCGGCGACAGTCGACGGTCCACAATTAGTTGACAGTCAACAGTGAAAGATAAAAGCACAGGCTGCCAGCCGATCGCGGTGGTTACGCCGTTTCTCGACAAGCGCCACGGGACCGAGCGCTGCGTGGTGGAACAGGTGGAGCGACTCGCGCGGCAGTACGAGGTTCACGTCTACAGCAATCGCGTGGAGGATATCGATCTCAGCCACATCGTCTGGCATCGCGTCCCAGCGCTGCCCGGCCCACATCTGCCGGCGTACTGCTGGTGGGTGCTCGCGAACCACCTCTGGCGCTGGTGGGACGCGCGCTTTCGCAATCTTGCGCCGGCCGTGGTCTATTCTCCCGGGATCAACTGCTTTGACGCGGACGTGATCTCGGTCCACATCGTGTTCGCCGAATTCCTTTGCCAGACAAAGCACGCGCTGCAGTTTCGCGCCAATCCCGTGAAAACGTGGCCGCGGCTGATGCACCGGCGAATCTACTACCGCCTCGTGATCGGCCTCGAGTGCCTGGTATACGGCCGAGGAAGGGCGCTGCTCACCCCGGTTGCAGCCAAGGTCGCCCGCGACCTGGAACGTTACGGCCGCGTCGCGCGAGACCTACCCGTGGTCCTGCACGGGATCGACGTCCACCGATTCAACGCGGAGGCGCGAACGCAATTGCATGATTCTGCCCGCCGCTCGCTCGGCATGCGCGACGAGGAGTTCTGCCTGCTGCTGGTAGGGAACGACTGGAAGAAGAAGGGTCTCGATTGCCTGCTGGAGGCGCTGGGCAAGCTGTCGAATCCCTCCATTCGCCTGCTGGTGGTTGGCATGGACATCATGGAGCCCTACCACGCCGCGATTGATCGGCTTCATTTGAATGACCGGCTGATGTTGCTGCCGCCGCGCCCCGACGTGGAGTTTTACTATGCCGCTGCCGACCTTTACGTGGGCCCGTCGCTCGAAGACGCCTTTGGCCTGCCGCCGCTCGAGGCCATGGCCTGCGGCGTGCCAAGCATCGTCAGCAGCCAGGCCGGCGTGAGCGAGGTCATCACCCATGGCGTGGACGGATTCATCCTTGATGATCCCCGCGGCAGCGCGCGGCTGGCCGATCTGATCTCACTGCTGCATGGTGATCCCGCCCTGCGCCAGAGGATCGGGGAAAGGGCTGCACACACCGCGCGTCAATACGCCTGGGATCGCAACGCGGAGCAATTGAGCGAATTGTTCAAGCAAGTCCTCGCGCGGAAGCAGTCCGCAGATTATGCAATTCTTAGAACAGGACATGCTCGAGCTGACAACTAGGAACGGCCAGGGGCGGGCGCCGTTCGTCCGGCTCGCGAGCGCGGCCTCGCTCATCGCCGCCTGTGCCCTGTTCCTTTATGGTGTCGCCTGGACCTATTCCACGCGCCGCTACCTGAAGGGCTTCGCCGACGCGATCGTTCCCCTGGACGGCTCGTCGCAGGAGAAGACCGAAGCGCTGCTGAGCTGGTTCCGGCAGGAGCCCGGCAGGAACGAAGAGGCGATTGAGGGCAGCAGCGCGACACTGCGCGATCCGGTGAGCATCGTCCAGAACGCGCGCCTGCTGAAGATTTGCGGGTCGGCAACCAACGCTTTCATTAATCTGGCCGACGCCGCCGGGCTGCGGACGCGCCGGCTCCTGCTGCTCGATTCCTCCGGCGGCGCCATGCACGTGATCGCCGAGGTGAAGTGGGACGGGCGCTGGGTGGCGGTGAATCCGCAGACGGGACAGGCATTCAAGGACAAGTCAGGACGCGCCTTGGCGAAGGAGGAGTTGCGTGATCCCGCGGTCTTCCGCAACGCCATCAGCCGCATGCCGGGCTATAGTCCAACTTACTCTTTCGAGCACACGGCGTATGTGCACCTGCAGCGCATTGCGTTCGCAGGCGGCCGGCTGCAATCGATCTTCGACCGGATGCCGCCGCGATGGCAGCAGGCAATCGACTGGGGCTACTACGCGGAGAATCCGTCGCTGTGGCCGCCGTTCTGGGCCGCGCCGCTGCTGCTGGCTGGCGTCTTGCTGCGCCTCGCGTCGCGGCGCTCCCGCCGCGCTGCGGTGCGCGCCGCGAAGGATCCGGAGATCGTCGACGAGCCCGCATTTCAATCGTCAATCGTCAATCGTGAATCGACAATCCCATGAGGGTCCTGGTGCTCACACCGTCGCTGGCGGACGTGGGCGGCATCCAGCGGTACACCATGACACTGATTCGGGCGCTTCGAGATCTGCTGGGCGAGCAAAGCGTGCGCGTGGCAGCGCTGCCGGAGACGATCGATGGGGGCGGGCGCGGCCGGTTCTCCGCCGCGGTGAAGCTGAGTTTCGGCTGGCGGGCGATTCGCGAGCTGGCGCGCTCGCGTCCAGATCTGATCATCTGCACGCACCTCGGCCTCGGACCGGTGGGCTGGATGCTTGCGACCGCCGCCGAGCGGCCGTACTGGATTGTGGCGCATGGAATCGAGGCGTGGGGCGCGCTGCCGTACGCGAAACGCGCGGCGCTGCGACGGGCGCATCGCGTGGTCGTCACCAGCGCGTTCAGCCGTGAGCAGGTGGCGAATCGGCAGGGAATCAGGCGGGATCGACTCGCGAGCCTGCCGTGTGCGATCGACGAGACGCTGCTGCGTGGGGATGCCGCCCTGAAGGGCGGCGCAGCCGGCGGTGAGGACACCGCCGCTACAGCCGCTACAGCGGCATGGAACGGACTCGGCCGATATTTCGCGGACGATCGGCGCGTGATCCTCACCGTGGCGCGCATGTCGGCGTCGGAGCAGTATAAGGGACACGACGTGGTGCTGCGCGCCCTGCCGACCGTGATCGCGCAGGTGCCGAATCTCACCTATGCGGTCGCCGGCGACGGGGACGATCGCGGGCGGCTGGAGCGTCTGACGTGGGAGCTGGGACTCGCCGATCACGTCGCGTTCACCGGCCCCATCAGCGACGCGGCGCTGGCGCGGCTCTATCGCCGCAGCGAAATATTCGTGCTACCCGCGCGCACGGTAATCGAGGATCGCAATCCCAAGGGCGAAGGCTTCGGCATCGTCTACCTCGAGGCTATGGCGTTCGGCAAGCCCGTCATCGGTCCGAATTGTGGCGCGCCTGTCGAGCTGATTCGCGACGGGGAAAACGGTCTGCGGGTGAGTCCCGACGATCCCGCGTCCGTGTCAGGCGCTCTGCTGCGATTGCTCGTCGATCCGGCTAAGGCGCGCGCCATGGGCCAGGCAGCCGGCCGGTGGGTGCAGCAGCACTATTCCTACGATTGCCTCCGCGAGCGCTTGCGCGAGGTCCTCGCCGCCTAGATGCGAATCCTGAAGGTCACGCAGTCCTACTATCCGTTTCTCGATCGCGGCGGACCCGTGACCAAGGTGCGTTCCATCGCGCGCGTCCTGGTCAATCAAGGGCATCAAGTCACGGTGCTGACCGCTGATCTCGGATTCACCCCGGCCGCAATCGCGTCTGCGGAGGCTGTCCGCGACCGCGACACCTGGCACAGCCGGCTCGACGGCGTGGAGACGATCTATCTGCCGACTCGTGCCCGCTATCGCAGCCTCACCCTCAACTCCGGTGTGACGCGGTTCTGCCGCGCGCGCTTGCGGGACTTCGATCTGGTCCACATTTACGGCCTCTACGATCTTCTCGGGCCGGCAGTCGGGGACTTCTGCCGCCAGCTCGGTATTCCGTATTTCGTGGAACCCATGGGCATGACGCGGCCGATCGATCGAGGCTTCGCTCTCAAGCGGCTCTGGTGGCGGCTTGAGGGCGGATACGTGGCGCACGCCAGTCGCATCGTGGCTACGTCGCACCAGGAGGCCCGGGAAATCGTCGATGCAGGCTACGCGACCGAAGCGGTGATGCTGCGTCCGAATGGCATTGACCTCGATGAGTATCGCGAGCTTCCGCCTCCCCACACGTTTCGCGCCAAGACGGGAATCCTTGCGGACGCGCCGCTGATCGTGTTTCTCAGCCGCCTTATACCACGCAAGGGAGCTGACCTGCTTATTGAGGCGCTGCCGAAACTTGCCTGTATCGAGGCTAGACTCGTAGTTGTCGGCCCGGAAGGTGAGCCGGGATACGTGGACGCCTTGCGAGACAAGGCCCGCCGCGCCGGCGTCGAGGATCGCGTGCTGTTTACGGGTCCGATGTACGGTCGTGACAAGCTGGCGCTACTGGCTGACGCAACCATCTTCGCGCTGCCTTCGCGTTATGAGAACTTCGGCAACGTTGTGGCGGAGGCGATCGCCTGCGGCACGCCGGCGCTGGTCTCAGACCAGTGCGGCGTCGCCCGATGGGTGGACCAGCGCGCCGGCCTGGCGATCCCGTGCGACGTCCAAGCTGTGGCGCGCGGTCTGAACGATCTGTTGACTGACAACAGTTTGTATTCGCGACTGAAGCGGACTTGCCCCATTGTCGCCGAAGAGCTGTCGTGGACCGGTCCCGTCAGCAGGATGCTGCAAGCGTACGGCGAATCCATCAGCGCGCCCGATGTGCCGGACACGGCGACCTGTGTCCGAGCCTAGCCAGCCGTGATGAGGGCCACGTAAATGTGCGGAATTTGCGGTCTAATCGGCAGTTCCGGGCCTGAGTCGCAGCAGGCTATTGTCCGTCGCATGATGCATCAGATGCCTCATCGCGGGCCGGACGATGAGGGCCTGTTTTTCGACGATGCCGTGGCTTTGGGAATGCGGCGCCTCAGTATTATCGACCTTGACGGCGGGCGCCAGCCGGTATTTAACGAAGACGGCAGTGTCGTGGTGGTGTTCAACGGTGAGATCTACAACTTTCAGGAGCTTCGAAACGCGCTCGAATGTCGCGGACACGCTTTCCGCAGCGCAACCGACACCGAGGTGATCGTTCACGCCTATGAGGAATGGGGCGAGGATTGCGTGGATCATCTCGAGGGCATGTTCGCCTTCATCCTGGCAGAGACCTCGAAGTCGACACGGCGCGGAAATCCCCGGGTCCTGGTGGCACGCGACCGGCTGGGAATAAAACCCCTGTACTATGCCTCGGTCGACGGGAACCTGATGTTCGCCTCGGAAGTGCGATCCCTCCTGGCTTCCGGGCAGATCGAGCCGCGGCTCTCCCCGGCTGCACTTCGGAGCTATTTGCTTTTCGGATCGGTTGTGGAGCCTATGACGCTCATCGACGGCGTCTGCTCGGTGCCGCCCGGTCATCGGCTGTCATTCTCGGCGGGCAGCGCTCATTTGAAACTCCAGCCCGAGCCTTACTGGAATTTTGCGGAGTCGGCGCAGCCCGCCGGCTGTTCGAAACCGCCGGACCGCGGTTCGGCGGCGGCATTCCTGCGCCTGCTACTCAAGGAGACGGTGGAATCTCATCTGACCGCCGACGTCCCTCTGGGCGTGTTTCTGAGCGGCGGTATCGATTCGACGGCGTTGGTCGCGCTCGCGGCGGAGAAAAAGACGTCTCTCCACACCGTGACCGTCGTGTTCCGTGAGCGCGAATTCAGCGAAGCAGAAGTGGCCCGGCGCACCGCACAGCGATTCTCCACGCGGCACCAGGAACTGGTGCTGAGCGGCGACCAGATGCTGGCGAGGCTGAACGAGGCCGTCAGCGCGTTCGACCAGCCCAGTATGGACGGGGTCAACAGCTACTTCGTTTCCTGGGCTGCGCGCCAGGCGGGCCTCAAGGTTGCGCTCTCAGGTTTGGGGGGCGATGAACTGTTCGGCGGTTACAGCACGTTCCGCTCGACGCCGGAAGCGCAATCGGTGGCGGCCGTGGCGCAAAGAGTGCCGGGGGCATTCCGCTCCGCCATGGCTTCAGCGGCGGACAGGATATCCGTCCACCTGCAGCGAAATGACGCCCATCGAAAAATGACGGCTCTCTGGCGCGATCCCGATTTTCTTCCGCATCCCTACTTCTACACCCGGCTGCTTTTTACACCAATGCAAGTCTCAGGATTGCTACACGGAAATGCTGCCAGCTCAACCGGCCCGGCGCCTTGGCAGGACTGGCTGGCGGAGACGGCGCGGGGATCGAGGCAACTGGACGATTTCACCGCAGTTTCGTGCCTGGAGTCCCGTTCCTACATGGCAAACACGCTCCTGCGCGACACCGATGCGATGAGCATGGCTCACTCACTGGAAGTGCGGGTGCCGTTCCTGGATCATCCCGTGGTTGAATACGTCGCCCGGCTGCCCGGATACATGAAGGCGCCGAACGGCATCCCCAAGCCGCTTCTGGTGGAAGCCATGGGCGATTTGCTGCCGGCAGAAGTTGTTTCTCAGCCGAAGCGGACATTCACGTTGCCTTGGGAGCGCTGGCTTCGCGGTCCCTTGAAGCAAGAAGTGGCATCGGAATTCGACGCCATTGCGCCGTCGCTCGCGGAGTGCATCGAACCGCGTGCCGCCAGGAACGTATGGACGAGCTTTTTGCAGGGGCGCACGAGCTGGTCGCGCGTCTGGAGCCTGTTCGTGCTGAATCGGTGGGCTCAACGTCATCTGGACAGTTGACCTGGCGGGATCAGCCGGAGTTTCAAGAGAATCGAGCCCGCAGAATCCAATGAACATCCTTGGTATCAATGCCTACCACGCTGACGCCTCTGCCGCGCTTGTGTGCGGCGGACGGCTCGTGAGCGCGGTAGAAGAAGAGCGATTCAACCGCGTGAAGCACGCCGCCGGGTTTCCCGCAAACGCGATCCGGCACTGCCTTGCCGAGGCGGGGCTGACCATTCACGAGATCGATCACGTGGCGATTCCGCGGAATCCGTGGGCACGCGTGGGCCGAAAGCTCCTGTACGCCATGCGGCTGCCTCATTTTGCTCTCGAGCGTTCACGTGTGCTGAACCGCTTCACCGGGATCCACGAGAGTCTCGCGGCTGCCTGCGACGTGGACCCGAAGACCATTCGTGCCCGGTTTCATCGGATCGAACATCACGTGGCGCATCTCGCCAGCGCATTTTTCGTTTCGCCATTCGACCGCGCCGCGGTGCTCTCGACGGACGGGCTGGGAGATTTTGCCAGCACGATGTGGGCGACGGGCGAGGGCAATCGTCTCAAGGTTCACGGGTCGGTAGCGTTTCCGCACTCGCTGGGCCTCTACTACACCGCAATCAGCCAGTACCTTGGATTTTGGAAGTTCGGCGACGAATACAAGGTGATGGGTCTGGCGGCATACGGGGAACCGGCTTATCAGAGCGAGTTTCGGCGAATCGTCAGGCCTGCCAACGGCAAAGGCTTCTCTCTTGGATTGGAATACTTTTGCCATCACAAAAATGGGCCGGAGATGAGCTGGCCGGACAACGGCAAGAGCCCGGAGCTGGGCCGGCTGTTTTCGGCCTACCTCGAAGAACGGCTGGGCAAGACGCGCGCGGCCGAGGAACCCGTTGGTAAGCAGCACAAGGACATTGCCTCGTCGCTGCAAGCGACGTTGGAAGAAGCGTACTTCTGGCTGCTGAATTCGCTCCAGCGCAAGACAGGGCTCACGTCCGTGGCTCTCGCCGGCGGTGTCGCATTCAATTGCGTCGCCAACGGCAAGATCTTCGACAAGACGCCTTTCACGGACGTTTACGTCCAACCCGCAGCCGGCGATAGTGGGCTTTCAGTGGGCGCCGCCTACTACGTCCACCACGAGGTCCTCGGAAATCCCCGCTGGTTCACCATGGACCACGCGTACTGGGGACCGCGATTCTCGCCGCAAGCCATCCGGCTGGCGCTGGCGAACAGCGGAGTCAACGGCTCGTTTTCGATTCGAACGCTTTCCGACGAGGAATTACTGAGACGCACTGCAGACCACATTGCCCGCGGCAAAGTTGTTGGATGGTTCCAGGGCAGGGCGGAGTGGGGGCCGCGCGCGCTCGGCAATCGCAGCATCGTGGTCGATCCCCGGCGCGCGGAGATGAAGGACGTGCTGAACAGCAGGATCAAGCATCGCGAGCCCTTCCGGCCTTTCGCCCCTTCAGTCCTGGAAGAAGCGACCGGGCGCTACTTCGAGCATTCGCATCCTTCACCGTTTATGAACCTCGCCTATTCCGTGCGGCCGGAAAAACGAGCCGTGATTCCGGCTCCAACCCACGTGGACGGGACAGGGCGGCTGCAGACGGTGAGCCCGCAAACGAATCCGCTCTACTGGGGGCTGATTAAAGAGTTCGAGAAGCTTACCGGCGTTCCGGTCCTGCTCAACACTTCGTTCAATGAAAACGAGCCGATCGTTTTGAGACCGGAAGAGGCGATTGCTTGTTTCCGGCGAACCCGGATGGACGTCCTCGCTTTGGGGAACTACCTGATCGAAAAGACGGAGCCATGCGAATCCTCGTCCTAAACGAGTATTTTCCGCCCGATACCTCGGCGACTGCGAAGATGGCCGCGGCCGTTGTAAGCGCCCTGGCGGTCCGCCACGAGGTGCTCGTGCTCTGCGGGCGCCCCTCGTACGACCCCGAGGAGCGTCATCCGTTCTACCTTTTGCGGCGCGAAAAGCGCGGCGCGATTCTGGTGGAGCGGGTCGGTTCAACCACATTCGACCGGCGCCAAATGCTCCAGCGTTTGCTGAATTACCTTTCTTACGTGATGCTGGCGATCCCGCGCGCTCTTTTCGTTCGCGCGGACATCGTTCTGGCGATGACGGACCCGCCCTTCGGGGGAATTGTCGGAGCTTTTGTTGCCTGGCTGAAACGGCGGCCGTTCGTTTACAACATCCGCGACCTTTATCCCGAAATGGCCGTCGAAGGCGAGATCGTCCGGCCGGCACGATGGCTTCGATTCTGGGAGAACCTGCACCGCTGGGCGCTGCGACGGGCCACTCGAGTGATTGTTCTCGGTGAAGATACCCGGGAACGCATCATTGCCAAAGGAATTGATTCCAAACGCGTGGTTGTGGTGCGGGACGGGGCTCGCCCGCCGGGCTGGACCCCGGAAAACAATCATGCCGTCATCCGCGAGGTCCGCAGCGGTTATCGCTTTGTGGTCATGCACGCCGGAAACCTCGGCTTCTACGGCGCCTGGGACACCGTTATCAAGGCCGCTCACATGATGAACGGAGACGGCGTGGGCTTCGTCTTTGTGGGTGACGGCGCGATGCGTCCACAGATTGAGGAGTCCGCAAACGGGTGCCATGCCGTCCGATTTCTGCCCTTCCGTCCTCCCGATCAGGTGCCGTACGTGCTGGCTGCCGGCGATCTGCATCTGGTGACAATCCGGCGCGGGCTCGAGGGCGTGGTGGTGCCGAGCAAGCTCTATCCGATTCTTGCCGCCGGCCGCCCTGTGCTGGCGCTCGCGCCCGACGAGAGTGACGTGGCGCGCGTGATCCGCCGAAGTGGCTGCGGAATCGTGGCGGACCCCGACGATCCGGCGGCCGTGGCGGCAGCAGTACAAGCGCTGGCTCGCAATCCGGAACGCGTCGCGGAGATGAGCCGTCGCGCGATGGCA
>JASHQD010000392.1 GCA_030037755.1 Terriglobia bacterium | reverse complement strand
GCTCTCAACCGACCAGGACTATCCTCCCCGCTTTGCGGCGGCCTTCCCGGAGGATGGCGGCCGCATTGACTTGCACAACATCGCCAGGGCCATCGCCGCCTTTGAACGCACTCTGCTTTCCTTCGATTCGCCCTACGACCGCTACAAGCATGGCGATCCGAATGCAATCTCGCCGGCGGCGAAGCGAGGCGAGGCTTTGTTCTTTGGTGAGCGCCTGGAGTGCTATCACTGCCACAGCGGGATCAATTTCACCGACAACTACGTACAGCAGGGCCTGGCGTTTCCGGAGACGGGATTTCACAACACCGGTCTTTATAACGAAGACGGCATGGGGGCATACAAGTCGTGGGATCACGGCCTGCGCGACGTCACCTCGAACGACGAGGATGAAGGCGCGTTCCGTACCACGACTTTGCGCAACATCGCGGTAACTGGGCCCTACATGCACGATGGATCTCTGCCCACATTGGAGTCGGTGATCGGCCAGCACTACGCGGTCAAAGGACACGCCGCGCTTTCATCGAACGGTCCCAATCCTCTTCGCAGTGATTTCATCGAAGGCTTTTCCATCAGCGATGCTGAAACGAAGGACCTCGTGGAATTCCTGCGCTCACTGACCGATCAGCAGTTCCTCACGAATCTCGCGTTTTCCGATCCCGCTTCGGATTCACGGCAGAAGCGTGCAGCGAGGTAATCACATGAGGCCCCTCGTCATTCTGAAATTGGCTGGTACATCTCTTGCAACAACGACGATTGTCTTCGCGACTGCGTGTCAACAGCGCAAGCCAAGCCCTTTTCAGTTTGAGCCGGCACCGCGGCCAGTGATCGCTCAATCGGGGTTCTTCCCATCTCACAATGGGCGCGTTGGAGTCGACTTGGTGTCGTCGCCCGACGTCCACCTTCTGGCTGTCGTCGGAGAGGGCGACAGCTCAAGGCTGGCTCTATTCAATTCCGAGAACGGCGGCGATAGTTTTAACCCGCCGGTTTGGGTAAGCGAACAGGAAAAAAAGGTAACTTCCGAAGGCGAGGATAGTCCTGCGTTTTTCGTGACACAAGATGACATGTTCGCCGCTTGGAATGAAGGTCGCGACCTTCGCTTTGCCCGTTCCCTTTCGTGGGGCGGCAGCTTCGAAAAGCCGATCAACGTCACCGACAAGACGGGCGATACCTTCAGTGGATATCCATCCATCGGTGTTGCTCCAAATCGCGACGTCTATGTCGTATGGATCGACACGCGGGACCAGGTTGGGGATTCCGGTGACAACTACGCCCTGTATCTCGCGCGTTCGACAGACCACGGCGCAAGTTTTAGCAGGAATGTTCGCGTGGCCAGCAAGATTTGTCCTTGTTGCCGTCCAACCGTATCTTTCGGACCCAATGGAGAGGTTCTGGTTATCTGGCGCCATATTTACCCGGGACCCATCCATGACATGACAGTTGCGATCAGCACAGACAATGGAACAACCTTCTCCCGGCCACAACGAATTGCGGAAGATAACTGGAAGATCGATGGTTGTCCGGACTCTGGTCCAGCGGTCGCGCGAACGGGAAAGCGAGTGTACGTCGCGTGGCTCACAGAAGCAAATCCACAAATCAGCGGTGTGCGATTGAGTTGGTCGGATGACGGTGGCAGAACGTGGGCGCCTGCGGTCATGGGATCGCAGGCGACCCTTGATGCTAACTACCCGGCATTCTGTGTGGGCGATGACGGCAACCCGGTGCTGGTTTTTCAAGCGCGAGATCCCCATGAGCGCGCCGGCTGGAGCCAATTCGGGATTTACACGGTAAAGATCGGTCCGGCCGGGGAATTGGGTCCGCCCGAAATGGTGCCGGGGCTCACTTCATCGGCCATGCGCCCCGCAGTCGCGGCGGGCATCGGTGGCCGTCTCTACGTCGCGTGGACTACGGAGTACAACGGAAAAGAGGCGGTCTTTATGTCCCGTGGACGGTCCATGAGGCCCGGAGCTTAGACGACGGGAGCGAATTCGGCTACGGCGGGACGTGTCCCGCCCGGCATGAGCCGGATCCAATGCGAACCACGTGCAGAGTGCCAATCTGTCACCCGCTCCAGAACGGTCTGGCCGCTTCTTTGATGCTCGCTATCGTGGCTGCCATGCCGGTCGCGTGCCAGCATCAGGCGCACCCGCCGCCAACGCGGTATCACCTTGAGGGGACAGTCATGTCAGTCGATCGTGCCCGCGGGGTGGTCGTTGTAAGCCATGGCGCGATCGCAGGTGTAATGCAGGCAATGACGATGACCTATGCGGTTCGCGAACGGCCCGTGCTCCTCAGTCTATCGCCCGGTGACGAAATCACCGCCGACGTCGTTGTTGACGATAGCGGCGCATGGCTCGAGAAGATCGTCGTCGTTAAGAAGGCCGACGCTTCGCCGGGGCAACGCTAACGGTTCCATGCCCGGAGCCCGGCGAGAACAGGCAGTGAGGTCACGATGGCAGAAGAGAGTGGGGTCCGTAAGGCTTTTTGGCGGAGAGGGTACGTCGCAGCGCTGATTGTGCTGCTATTCCTCGTCGGTGTGGCGTTTGTCATTTACGGCATGCTCTCACAGCGCGGGCTGAGCACGAGAGACGATCCCTCCTGGGTGGAAGT
>JASHQD010000391.1 GCA_030037755.1 Terriglobia bacterium | reverse complement strand
AACGACGGGTCGCCATTGCCGGCGGCCACGTCGCCGAGGATCTGATCATAGGTGCGGTTTTCACGAATGATCAAGAACACGTGCTTGATGAACGAGGGATCGCCGATTTTGGCTGGAATTGCGGTCGGCGGGGTACTCGGGCTGCCCCCGGAGGCAGAGTTGATATTCTCCGTCAGATCCCAGTGGTTGTTCTGGGTAACCTGAGTTGTGTCCGCTGCCAAGGTCGTGCTATTCGGCACGGAGACGATGCTGACGGTGCCATTGTCCTGGTGAGTGTTGTAGTCGCAGACGCCCCAGTCGCACTCGAACGAATCCCGCGTGCCAATGCCCTTGTCGTTGGCAACAATCAGCAACTCGGCGGCCTCGTCCAGCACCACCGAGCCCGGAGCGTACGCTACCGGGATATAGCCCTCGACCGGCTTTGTCGTGTTGTTGAGGTTAACCACCGCGATTGCGTTGGCATTGTAGAGCGCGACATAGGCCACGGCGTTCGTGGAATCAACAGCTATCGAAGTCGGCGCGGCGCCATAAGCCGGGCCTTGGCCGGGAACTCCGATCGGCAGCCCAAGGTTGATCGTCTTCACCACGGTGTCGGTGGTTGTGTCGATAACCGAGATCGTATCGCTATAGGTATTGGCGACCAGCAAGTCCTGCCCGTAGAACGCCATACCGGTCGGGTGCAGGCCGCCGGTCGAAATGTTATCGCTGACCGTCATCGAGGCCAGATCAACTACGGAAACGGTGCCGGTGATCGCGTTGCCAGTCGTTGAGTTGGCTACAATCTCCGTACCCGCTGAGTAGATCTGAAAGTCCGCCTCCGTAGCGGCCCGGCCGCCCTCGTTGCTGACGTAGGCGGTCGTGCCGTTGCTGTTGAGGAGAACGCTGTGCGGCGCGTTGCCCACGCGGACCTGCGAAACCTGCGTCGCCGTCGTCAGGTCGATCTGGGTGAGCGTATCGTTCTGATTCAGCAGGGCATAGGCGGTCTTGTCGTCCGTTGTGACCGCGACGCCACCCGGGTAAGAAGTCCAAGTGCTATAGAACGTGCCGCAGGGTACGAAATAGGACCCCGGAGGGCTGTTCGGAAAGCACGTGATGAAAGAATTGTCCGGCGGCACGCTGATCTGGGCGTCGTCAGCCAGCAAGCCCTGGCTATTGACCGTGGCGAGGGTGACATAGCTATCGTCCTGGCTGAAAACCAGGTACTTGCCGTCCGCCGTATACGTAATGCCGCCATAACTGCCGCTCGGATCCACTCCGAACGTCATGTAGTTCTGCAGGACAACGCCCGTGTTGGTGTCGAACACCTCGACGGCTCCGTTGCCATTGCTCGTGTACGTACCCATGGTAAGGACGGCAGCGGTATGAGTGGAGAGATTGGGGTTCAGCGCCACTGCCTTCGCACGGACCTGGATGCCCAGGTTGACTTGGGTGCCGGCCGGGCTGATGACTGCGCCATCGCTCACGACCCAGGTACCGTTCGTCTGTGGACCCACGGTGTACTTCGGGTACTCCTGGGACTGCGTGGGCGCAGACTGAGCAACGAGCGCCGGACCGCTCATACACCCCGTCACGATCAGGCCCACGCCGGCCGTCTGAAGCAGGCCCTTAAGCGTACGCGGACGGTCGGTCCGAGACCTGTTTCGATACTTGTTCCGGGACTTATTTCGAGACTTGATTCGGGTCATGTACCGTTCTCCTCCTTGGATTTTTTTCGTTATACAACCGCGATCGGCCGTGCGACAGGGCCACGAACCCCGCCACCGGCAGTCCGGCCAGAAGACGGCCGACCTGTGACCCCCCTAACATGGAAACGGACCGCAAACGCCAACATGACGCGGAGATTACATTTTCGTCATCTCGAACCCGAGGCCCGACGGCGGGGCGTGACGCGGCTGCCATGGCCCGCGCGGCTGCCGATCTCCACTCAGGGTCGGGCGATACCCGCCTCCAGTTCCGACCCTTCGTCGACGAGCTCGCGCAAGGGCCCCAGCCAGGGTTCGTAGCGTCGCCAGCGCTCGACGGACGTGCGATAGATCGGCTGGCGAGCCTGCCACTTGCTAGCCGTGTTAACAGCCCGCGGATTGGACTCAGGGCGCAGGCAAGCGTCGTGCCACGCCAGGCCGCAGGCCGCGATGATCCGCCGGATGGCTGGTTCGGGCGCGTTGGTCAGGTCTTCGTAATCGACCTCGATGAAGCGGTCCGCCGGCAGCACGCTCCGCCAGTGGTTGATGAGCCGCTGGTAGCTGCGGAAATACTTGACCAGTTCAGCGCCTCCGGTCGGAAACGCCAGGGTAGGATGGAAATGAGTTTGATGGATCGACAGCGCCGTGTCGATCGCAGCGCGGCGGCAATGGATGATGACGGCACGCGGGAGAGCCAGGTGGATCAGCCCCGCCCAGAGGAAGTTGAACGGCATCTTGTCGGTTACCCGTGCCCTCTTGGGCACAATCGCGCGGAGCACGCCGAGATAGTCTGCCGCCGCCTTGGCGAGGAACGGCGCCTCGTTCCCGGCCGCGCCGGAACGGTGCCACACGGCCCCGCGTTGGTTCCAGAAATGCAACTCGCCGCCGGCCCCCACCTCGGGATGCATGGAGACGATCTGCTCGACGAGAGTCGTGCCGGATCGCGGCATGCCGATGATCAGCAGCGGTGTGGCATCGCGGCTGCCGACTTCGGGTGCCCGCGCCATCAATTCGGGTGTGCAGCGGGCAATTAGACGGCCGGTCTCTATGGAGAACGCGGCCGAATCGAACGACGCAAAGCCCCGGCGCACGGCGTCTGCGGCGTCGAAATGCCGCATGGCCAGAGCGTAATCGCCCAGATCCTCCCCCGCCTTGCCGATCGCGAGATGAAGCCGCAGGCGCTGCGCCCCCTCCAGCCCAGGCGTGGACAGGGCGGCTTCCATCCGCTGAAGCAAACCTTCGTCAGCGCTCGTGACGGGGCGGCACCGGACCAGGTCATAGTAGCTTCCCGACAGCAGCGGTGCGATCGCGATCGCACGCTCGAAGCATTTGCGGGCCTCGTCAAAGCGGCCGAACTCCGAGAGCAAATTGCCGAGCAGATCGTGCGCCATGGCGTTGCTCGGATCGAGCGTCAGCGCCTGTCGCAGCACCTGTTCAGCTTGCTGATTACGACCCTCAGTCAGCAGCGCCCGGGCCTGGCCAAGGCGGCCGAACCTGGAGTTACCTCCGCTCGCTGCTGCGCGGCGGAAATAGAGGATCGCCTCGTAGCGATCGCCAAGCGTATAAGCCAGGTCGCCGGAGCGGAACCACGCCTCCGTCAGCGAGGGGTCGAGCTCAGTGGCGCGGCCGTACTCCACAATCGCCCCACCGGCATTGCCCAGCTTCTCCAAGGCGATTCCCAGGCGGAAATATGCATCGGCGTAACGTGGGTTGCTGGCTACTGCCTGCTCGAATGCCGCGATGGCATCCGGTAGCCGGCCGACCTCGAGGCATGCGAGGCCGAGATCGTGGTGGATGATGGCATTGGACGGATCCAGCAGCGCTGCATCGCGCAAGGGTGCGATCGCATCGGCTGGTCGCGCGGCCCTGAGAAACTTAATGGCCAACGCAAGCAGAGGCGCTACGTGCTGCGGCGCGGCTAGGTCTGGAGACTGGGACATAAGATTCGCAGAGTGGCTGCAGTGACCTTACCGAGAGTTCTACTAATCCCTCCTTGACTTTGTCGCGGATGCCTGGAGCGCTTTGCTGACTCCGCGACAGCTTCATTCTAAAGACCGGAGCGCGAGCTCCAACATGACGCGGAGATTACATTCCTGTCATCTTGGACCTGACACCGGAATGCTGAGCGTGACGCGGGTGCCCTGTCCCAACTGGCTGGCGATCTCCACATCGCCGCCATGAAGCAGCATGATGCTCTGAACGATCGCCAACCCCAACCCGGTTCCGCCGGATGCCTGGGAGCGCGACGTATCCACCCGGTAAAAACGGTCAAAGACCCTGGGCATCGCGTCCGGCGGAATGCCTTCGCCAGTATCGGAGACCTCGATGCGGACAGTAGACGCTTCTGCGCCGGTTTCCACCGTCGTTCCCAGCACGATCGATCCGCCGGAAGGCGTATGGGCAACGGCATTCGAGACCAGATTGCCCACCGCCCTCTGCACCAGAGTGCGGTCCAATTCAGCGATGACAGGTTCAGTCCCGGCAGTGGTGGTGAGCGAGATGCCGCCGTCTTCCGCAGAAGCTTCGTAATAGTCACGCACCCCGTCCAGCAATTCGGCGACATTGACTCGCTCGCGATGCAAGTGAGTGAGCGGGCTCTCGGCTCGGGCCAGAAACAAGAGGTCGCTGATGAGGTCCGACAGGCGTACAGCTTCTTCCAGGCAAGATCCGAGCACATCGCGGTATTCGTCGACGGTGCGTGCGCGGGCCAGGGCCACTTCGGCTTCGCCGCGGATGTTGTTCACCGGTGTGCGCAGGTCGTGAGCAATATCCGCGGAAAACCTGGAAATCCGCTCGAAAGATTCTTCCAGGCGGTCGAGCATTTTGTTGAAGGTGTCGGCAAGGGAGGCCAGTTCGAACGGGTATCCCTCCGGCAAAATCCGTTCACGCAGGTTGGTCGAACTGATGTGTTGAGCGGTGGTCGCAATCTCCTCGACTGGGCGAATGCCATGCCGCGCAACTTGGTACCCAATCAGCGGAAAGATCGCGAAGCATCCCAGGAGAACTGCCAGGAACCATCGCCGATAGCGAGCCAGGAACTCCTCACGCAGTGAAATGTCGATGGCAATTTCGATGATGTCTGTTCGTGTGGAGGGTGACCCGACCTCCGCCAGCGCGCTGGTGACCCAAAACGTTTGCCCGTGCGTCCCCTTCATGAAAAAGGGATGACCGGGACGGCTCTGTGTTTGGCGGGCGAGCAGCGACAAGTCCAATTGCTCGGCCATGCCCGGCGTCGTTAACAGCGGGGTGCTGCGCTCGCCCAGCAGGCGAATATAGAATTGCTCATAGCGCCGGGCGGCTGATTCAAGCTCTATTTCCTCCCTCAGCCCTTCCCAATCCTGTGGGCGCTCGCGCAAAAGCGTGCGAACCACGTTGAGCTTATCGGCGAGGAATAGATCCGTGCTCTTTTCCAGTTCCGAGAGCAGCACGAGATAAAGACTGGCCGTCGCCAGGAACACGAGACATAAGCCAGCCAGCGCGTATCCTGCAGTTAGCCGAAAAGCCAGAGTGCTCCACCACGGCGCGGCGTTACTGCTGGCATTCCAGGACATAGCCCGCGCCCCGCACTGTATGGATCAGTTTGAGGTTAAAAGGATCGTCTACCTTACTGCGCAATCGTCGGACGTTCACGTCCACAACGTTCGTATCGCTGTCGAAATTCATGTCCCAAACCGCTTCGGCAATCAGGGTTCGCGAGAGCACTTCGCCGGCGCGGCGCACCAAAAGCGATAAGAGAAGAAATTCCTTTGTCGTCAGATCGAGCCGTTGGCCGGCACGGGTAACGCGCTGGCGCAAGACATCGATTTCCAAATCGGCCATGCGGATGGTTTCTTGCTGGCGAGGTGGAGCCCGGCGCAGCAACGAGCGCACGCGCGCCAGTAACTCGGAGAACGCGAATGGCTTCACCAGATAGTCGTCAGCCCCCAGCTCGAAACCGCGTACGCGTTCGTGGACTGCGTCGCGAGCCGTCAGAAACAATACCGGCATCCGCCGGCCCGCTTCGCGCAAACGAGTCAGAACCTGCCAGCCATCCAGGCCGGGAAGCATCACGTCAAGAATCAGAAGTTCAAAATCCAGTTCCTGCGCTAGGTACAGGCCTTCCAAGCCGTCGCCGGCGGTGTCCACCACAAAGCCTGCTTCGCCCAGCCCCTTCTTTAGAAACCTAGCGGTCTTGGATTCGTCTTCAATGACCAGGATTCTCATGCGCGAAGGACCGGGCTGGCGCAGAGCGAGGGTATGCGATTCATGGGATTCGATCGTTTCGAAAATCGCATAGCCCTGATGTGCGCTGTCCCGCCCCGTTTTCCCCCTTGGGTAGAGTTCTCGGTTGGAATCCAGAGATAATGCTGGTCGTTCGCTGGAAGACCCCGAACGAAGACCTCAGGCGCGGCTTCGAGCCACCCGGTCCACAATCGGTCGCGGAAGCGATTTGTTGTCGAGCCAGGTTTGTGTTGAGCGGCGCTGAATAAGAGCGATCTGCTCCTTGCGTCAGCGTGGGTGACCTGGATTACCGTGCTGCGACCGCTGTTCACGAGGCTGGCCCTCCGGAAGTCGCCAAATTCGATCGCCACTCTTTTCGCGGCTGACTTGACGATACTCCCCCAATAAAAAGTGTTCATTACCACTGAGTGAAATTTGGGTTGAGGAAGCGTGAAGCTTGTTTGCAGCCAAGGAGAGGCGTGGATTAACTTACCAAGAGACTTCGAAGCACGAAAAGCACGTTGGCCGGACGCTCCGCGAGGCGCCGCATATACCACGGAAACCAGTAGCTTCCGTACGCCACCAGCACAATCGACTTCCAACCGTCGCGCGCCAACCGCAATTGCTCGGCGCGCTGGATGCCGAACAACATCTGGAATTCGAAGCTCGACTTTCCCAGCCCCTGCGACTCCGCCCATTCGCTGATCCGGCGGATCAGCTTCGCATCGTGCGTGGCGAGCGCTGCGCGCAGCCCGTGTGAACGCGCATCGCCGCCCAGCATCAGTTGTGCGAGGGCGAAGTAGTTCTCGTCCACGTCAGCTTTGCGCGGAAAGGCCAATTCGGGCGGCTCCTGATAAGCGCCCTTGACCAGGCGAATGGCGCCGCCGAGCGGAATCAGGCTCTCAACGTCTTGGCGCGTACGATGCAGATATGCCTGGACGCAAACGCCGACGTTGGGAAACTCCGCGAGCGTGCGCCGGTAAAGATCGAGCGTGGCGTCCACGTAGTTGCTAGCCTCCATGTCGATCCAGACCACGCTGCTCGCGCCTGCGTGCCGCACGATGCGTCGGAAATTCTGGTAGCACAGATCGAAGCCAAGATCGAGCCCAAGTTGCGTGGGCTTGATCGAGACTTCCGTGTGCAGACCCGCCTTGCGGATCCGCTCCAGAACCTCGATATAGTGTGTGGTGACGCTCTCGGCTTCGGTAGGGTCCTTGATATTCTCGCCGAGGCGTGTGAACACCGTGCCGATGGAGGATTGTTGAAGCTTCCTGGCCGCGACGAGGGCGTCGTCCGCAGTCTCGCCAGGCATGAATTTTGAAACGGCGCGACGGACAAATAGATAACGGGTGGCACGCTCCCGCATCCACGTGCTCTGCGAGCACGCCAGAAAGAAGCTCCGCATCAACGCCATGAATCCTCGACGCGCATCGGCCGCGCCGGGGCGCCGTCAGATTACCGGCTAATTCTTCTGTCCCCCGTTTGACGATGCCGAGTCTGCCGATCTTGCCGCTATTTCCCTGAGTGTGTCTGCCAACCCATGCACCGTCGACTTCAACAGTGTCAGCTTTTCTTTATGATCGCCTGCGTAGCGGATGGTTACGGAAACGTCGTCTGCCGATTCGATCACCTCATAAACCGGCCTGGCTCCACCCCGAACGATGTGCACCTTGTCACTCCTTGCCATTTGCGTAGCTCTGCCTGCAGTGTCGTTCATATGACTCCTCACAGATGATTTTACCAAGTCGCTGGCTCCGATGTGAACCCGGTAACTCCGAGGTCATCATTAAAACTGTGGAAAACTCGCCTGGACGTGCGGCGTGTTCCCCGTTCCAAAAATGGAGCTAAGTCCTTTCCAGCGAATCAGAACTAAGTAAAAACCCTCGACAACCGTGGGCGGCTCCAGTAGCATGATGAACCGTTATCTTTTCCGGAGGCCCTTCATGGGATCGACATTCAGGACGTCATTAAGAAGTTATCCGCAGGCGGCCGCGCTCGCAATTCTGCTCGTGGGTCTCACACCAGCAATCGCGACCGGTGCGGATGGCCCATTCACGCTGGAACAGGTGATGAGTTCGCCCTTTCCCGGCGAAATGGTGGCAGCCCCGGCCGGTGGACGCGTCGCCTGGTTATTCGACGCTCGCGGCGCACGCAACATCTGGATCGCCGAGCCTGCGGAGGGTGGCCGCTACCATTCAAAGCCGGTGACGAATTACACCGGGGACGACGGCGAGGACATCGCCGAGCTCGTATGGACTCCCGACGGGCGCGCAATCGTCTATGCCCGCGGCGGCGATTTCGAAAATGACGGTCCCAACCCCAATCCGGACAGTGATCCGGCCGGAGTGGAGCAGGATGTCTGGATCGTCTCCCTCGAGGGCGGCGCGCCGCGCAAGCTCAGCGAAGGCCATTCACCCGCCGTCTCGCCGCAAGGCGAGACCGTAGCCTACATCGACAAAGACCAGGTCTGGTGGACCAAACTCTCGCCGGACGCCAAGCCCGAGCAACTGATCCACGACAAGGGCGAGAGCGGCGACTTGCACTGGTCGCC
>JASHQD010000390.1 GCA_030037755.1 Terriglobia bacterium | reverse complement strand
TCCCCATAAGGCGGGGGTCCATTGTCTTCAGGAGCCTGCGGGGCGGCGCCTTGGTCGTATGCGTAGTCGTCAGGGAAGCCGGCGTAAGACAAGGGGGAGGGGATGTAGTACCCGTACGGGTAAAAGCCGTAGCCGTAACCATAGGGGTACCCGAGGCCGTAGCCGCCGTAATATCCGCGACCGCGCCCTCCCCGGCCACTCCATCCGTTGGTGGGAGCATGGCGGAGACCGCCGTACGCATGGGCAACGCTGCCGTAGCCGGACGGCGCCGGCCGCGAGACAGGTGCCGGAGCGGAATGGAAGCTGGAGAATCCGCCGGCGGAATGGCCGCCGGAAAAGGAATGCCCGCCTCCAGACGTGTGTCCAGCCCCTCGCTGCGCCCAGAGTCCTGCGGGGGCCACCAGAGTCGCCGCCATCGCGATCACCACCAGCCGTTTCACGCCCATAGTGTACACCCAAATGGTTAGATGCAAGCACAGGAAAAGCGTAAGCAGGCGGTTGGGGGTTGGGAATTGGTTCTTCGTCCTTGGTCAGTTGTCCGTTGCCCAGTTGTCCTTCGGTCTTTCGCCTCCCGGCAACTGACGACTGACAGTTCTTTTGCAATGTCTTTACACAATCCTGACAAATCTCCGCCTGCCACCCGGCGATACTGGCATCGATTCGAGGCCGGCCGATGCGAGCGGCCGGTGAAGGGCATTTCTCCTCGAACTCCTTCCTCGTGTGACTCGGGCTCATCGCCGGGCCCGGGTCACCCCTCCCTACAGGCGGCAGTCGGCAGGAAGCAGTCGACAGTCCACAGTTGACAGTCAGGAGTGGAAAGGTCAAAGGCCGAACACGGGGCACCGAGAACCCAGACTGTTGACTGTCGACTGTCGACTGTTGACTTCCACGGACCAATGGCAAATGACAAAGGACTAATGGCTAACGGCGAATCCGTGCAGCGTTCCGCCCCCAAGGCGGCCGATCTGAATGTCGATCAGCACGTTGGGCGGCAGATTGGAGCCGTCGAGCGAGAGCGGAAGGTAATTGCTGCTGAGCGCCGGACGCGCCGGCCACTCGGGATTGCCCTCGGGGGTGGGATCGGGAGGCGAACCGCCAGGGACCGCGCGAGGTGGACGATCGAGGGTGACAGCCGAAAGCGTCCGACCAATCTGCGACTCGAGAAAAGCCTGGCGCTTGGCGGCGACGACCGCGCGCAAAGCGCGTCCGCGCTCGTGCCCGATGCGGCCCTCGACCTGTTCGCGCCGTCCGGCGGCGGCCGTGCCCGGACGCGACGAGTAAGGGAAGACGTGCAGGTAGGTGAAGGGCAGCCGCCCGATCAATTCCATGCTCAGCCGGTGATCGTCGGCGGTTTCGCCCGGGAATCCGGTCATGACGTCGGCGCCAATGCCCGCGTGCGGCAGCTCTTCGCGGATGGCGAGAATGCGCTCGGCGTACTGCGACGTCCAGTAGCGGCGATTCATCAGCCGCAGAATGCGGTCTGACCCACTCTGCAGCGGGACGTGGAAATGCTCGGCAATGCGGCGCTCGCGCGCGGCCAGGCGGATCAGCGCCGGGGAAACGTCCATGGGCTCGATCGAGCTGATGCGCAGCCGCGGAATCGCGGTCTCTTTCAGGATACGTTCGAGCAGCCCGAGAAAGTTGATCGACCGGTTCAGGTCGCGGCCGTAGCTGCCCAGGTTGATCCCGGAAAGCACCAGTTCCTGGAAGCCGCGATGTTCCAGTTCACGCACTTGCGCGATCACGCCATCGGGCGGCAGGCTGCGGCTGGCGCCGCGCACGGTGGGGATAATGCAGAAGGCGCAGCGCGCGTCACAGCCGTCCTGGACCTTCAGCGTGGGACGCGTGCGATCCTCGGGGACGGCCGGCGCGAAGTGGAATTCGGCGCCGATCTCGCCGACGAGCACCTCTGGTGTGTTTGCTCCGAGCGCGCCCTCGAGGGAGGACGGAGGCGCAGCGTCGCCTGGATGCTGCGGGAACCCCGATGCGCCCTCGCGCTTGAGGACCTCCGCAAGCTGATGCTTGTGCGAATTGCCGATCACCCACGCGACGCCGTCAAGCGCCGCGATCTGCTGCGGAGCGCGCTGCGCATAGCAGCCGGTGACAAGAATCCGGCAATCGGGATTCGCGCGATGGATTCGCCGGATAATCTGGCGAACCTCGGCGTCGGCAGCCGCGGTCACGGTGCAGGTGTTCAAAATGGCGATGTCGCTCGATGCCGCGTCGACGGCCTCGGCGAATCCGGCATTCCTCAACTGGATCTTGAGGGCATCGCCGTCGGACTGGCTGGCGCGGCATCCAAAGCTGGTGAGGTGAAAAGTCTTCACGAAGACCATTGTAGTCTGAGATCGGTTGTCGGTTTAGTCCTTCGTCAGTGGTTCGTGGTTCCTTGTGGCTCGCGGCTGCAGAGAGTGGGTTTTTAGTGGCTTTGGCGCAGAACCGTGTTTCGTGAAATTCTGTCAGGGGAACAAAATGTAAAGCGCTGATTAACACGGAGTTACATATCATTCAATGCTTCGAAAACGGCCCAGTGGCAAAGTGGCTTTGGTAAGGCCGATTTTGGCCCTTTTTGCGATTCGCTGACTGACGATAAAGGACTTAGTGGCTTTGCGGACGGAAATTTAACATCGTCTTTTTCGACTTTGCGACGCCAGGCGGGCCAATCGAGCCTAGAGCTGTTGCTGATGTACCTTGCCGCCCAAAACCGGGAGGGGGCGCATGGAATTCTCCGTCAGT
>JASHQD010000389.1 GCA_030037755.1 Terriglobia bacterium | reverse complement strand
ACGCCGACGACGGTGAATGGCGATCCGCTCAACTCGATCTTGCGTCCAATCACCGAGGGATCAGAGCTGAACTCGCGCTGCCAGAGTTCCTGGCTGAGAATAACGGGATCCGTGCCGCCGGCCGCCGCGGGACTATCCTCCTCGGGCGCGAAGCTGCGTCCGAGCACGGGTTTCACATCAAGCAGCGAGAAAAGCTGCGCGGAGACGACCGCACCCTGCAAGTGCACTGCGTCGCTCGCGCCGACCAGCGTGAAGTCGCCGGTGCGAAAAGCCGCGATGCCGTCGAAGACGTGATTCTGCGCGCGCCAATCGAGGAAATCCGGGTAGGACGCTATGCCGCCCGTGCCTGTCTTGACGAGCACCGATCGGACGCGCACCAGGCGATCGGCGGTAGGGAACGGCAGCGGCTTCAGCACTACGGCATCGACCACGCTGAAGATCGCCGTGGTTGCTCCGATCCCGAGCGCCAGCGTCAGGATCGCAACCGCCGCAAATCCCGGATTCTTGCGGAACACACGCAGGCCGTAGCGCACGTCCTGGACAAGATTTTCGAGCAGATTGACCCTTCGCATGTCGCGACACTCCTCTTTGATCTGCTCCAGGCCGCCGAGTTCATGCAGGGCCGCATAGCGAGCCTCGGCCAGCGTCATTCCGCCCGCAATGTTCTGTTCAACGAGCCTCTCGAGGTGGAAGCGAATCTCATCGGTCAGATCCTGCTCCACACGACCCTTTCGCAAGAGCGTCCGGATTCGCAGGCGTACTTTCTCGAAGATGCGCATTCCCATCACCCGCCGATCGTCAATCAGCAATCGTCAATCGGCAATCTCCAGCACCAGCCCGATCGCGGCCGAGAGCCGCTGCCAGTTCGCCTGTTCCTGATCCAAATACTTGCGGCCCGCGGGCGTCAGCGAGTAATACTTCGCGCGCCGGTTGTTGTCGCTCTCACCCCACTTGGCCTTGATCCACCCGCTCTGTTCGAGCCGGTGCAAAGCCGGGTAGAGCGATCCCTGATTCACCTGCAGCACGTCTTTCGAGACCTGCCGGATGCGCTGGGCGATGGCCCAGCCATGCGCAGGCTCGAGCGCAATTGTTTTCATAATCAGCAGGTCGAGCGTTCCCTGCACCAGATCCGTCGGCTTGCTCACTCCCGTACTCCTCCTCTCGATTACCGACAAGAGTCTACGCGCCTTCTTGTCGATAATCAAGGGGAAACTTTGAGCAGCGGGGCGGGCATCGCTTACAATAGGTGGTTCATGGCTTCAACCGAGGAAAAGGCGCCGGCGGCGCCGGCCGTTAATCCGTGGATCATCGCGGTAGCGGTGATGCTCAGCACCTTCATGGAGGTGCTCGACACCACCGTGGTCAACGTGTCGCTGCCGCATATCGCAGGCAGTCTCTCCGCGACGGTCGACGAATCCACCTGGACGCTGACGTCGTACCTCGTCTCGAACGCCATCATTCTGCCTATCACGGGGTGGCTCGCCAACCATTTCGGCCGCAAACGCCTGCTCATGCTTTCCGTGATCGGTTTCACGTCCGCTTCGTTTCTGTGCGGTCTCGCACCCAACCTGCCGTTTCTGGTCATCTTCCGCGTTATTCAGGGGGCCTGCGGCGGGGGACTCCAGCCGATCTCCCAGGCCGTCCTGCTCGAGTCCTTCCCGCCGAGGGATCGCGGCAAGGCCATGGGATTCTGGGGGCTCGGAATTGTGGTCGCGCCCATGCTTGGGCCCGTGCTGGGCGGCTGGCTGACGGACAGCTACAGCTGGCGCTGGGTGTTTTACATCAACGTGCCTATCGGCATCGCCGCCATCATCATGACGAAGCTGTTCATCTTCGACCCGCCTTACATCCGCAGGACCTCATCGCACGTGGACTACTGGGGAATCGGCATGCTCGCCGTCGGGATCGGCGCGCTGCAGGTGGTGCTCGACAAGGGCCAGGAGAAGGATTGGTTCGGCACCCCGTGGATTACGGCGATGATGTTGCTCGCCGTGGTTCTTCTGGCCAGCTTCGTGATCTACGAACTTGTTGCCGAGCATCCCGTGGTAGACCTCCGCGTGTTCAAGAACCGCAGTTATACGGTCGGCGCCTTTATGATGTCGATCCTGGGCGTCGGCCTCTACGGCAGCACCGTGCTCATCCCGCTCGTTCTGCAAACCTTGCTGGGCTACCCGGCTCTTCAGGCGGGGATTGCCATGGCACCGCGCGGACTCGGCTCGTTCCTGGCCATGCCGCTGGTAGGACTCATCCTCACGCGCTTTGACTCGCGCAAGTTTCTGGCGATCGGCCTCTTTGTCTGTGCCCTCACGCTGGTGCAGTTCTCACGTCTCAATCTTGATGCGGGCTACTGGGAGTTCTTCTGGCCTCTGCTGATTATGGGTTTATCGCTGGGCTTTATCTTCGTGCCCCTGACGACGGTGACCATGGATCCAATTCCCAGGGAGTCGATGGGCAATGCCACCAGCTTGTTCAATCTGGTGCGCAACCTGGGAGGCAGCGTCGGAATCTCGGCCGTGGCCACCATGCAGGTGCGGCTGGAACAGACGCATATCGGCGTGCTGGGCGCACATGTGAACGCACTGAACCTTGGCTCGCTTCAGACCATGCAGCAGCTCAAGGGGTACTTCGCCGCTGTCGGCGGCGACCCCGTCGCAGCCGGCCATCGCGCTTACGTCGCCATGTGGGACATGGTCCTGCAGCAGGCGGCCATGCTCTCCTATAACGACGTCTTCCGGCTGCTCGGAGTCATGTTTCTTCTTATGCTCCCCATGATCTTCATCATGAGAAAGCCGAAGGGACACGGGCCGGGAATGGCTCACTAGTAGGCGCGACCCGGATCCGAAGATCGCCCCGCGTCTCTCGTAAGCCCAGCCGCGGTTCGCGAGTCGGTTGGGAGGCCGCACCGCGTCTCAATACACGCCAGACTGCGGTCCGATGCGGCAAACTCCAGCGCCGGCAACTCCGAACCGGACTTCGCGACCGGGCAACTATAATGAAAATGCGTCCTCATGGAATTCTTCCGCGCCAAGCCCGCTGCGCCGGTCATCGTGCCGGCGCCTGAACCCGGGTCCGCCTCTCATCTGCCGGCGATGTTCCGGTCGCTGCGGCATCGCGACTACGCGCTTTTCTGGACGGGCAATTTCCTGTCGAACGTCGGCACGTGGATGCAGAATCTCGCGCTCGGCTGGCAGATTCTGCTGATGACCAATTCACCGTTCCTGCTTGGCCTGAACGGTTTTCTCGGAACCGTCCCTTCGCTGGTGTTCTCGCTGCCGGGTGGCGCCATTGCCGACCGGTTGAGCCGCCGGCGGCTGATGCTGGTCACGCAGACCGCGATGGCGCTTCTGGCGCTCGTCCTCGGCCTCCTGACCTCGTTTCACGTGGTGCGGATCAACGAAATCCTGGCCATCAGCTTTCTTACGGGACTCGCGTCGGCGCTGAACAGTCCGGCGTACCAGGCGATTGTGCCTGACCTCGTCGAGCGCAAGGACCTGGTGAACGCGATAGCGCTGAATTCGGCGCAATTCAACCTGTCGCGCGCCATCGGACCCACGCTCGCCGGCCTCGCCCTCGGCGCCGTAGGCGTGGCGGGGTGCTATTACCTCAACTCGTTCAGTTTTCTGGCGCTGATTATCGCCTTGCTGGTGCTGCGGCTTCCCGAGCATCACGTGGGCGCCGGCGGTCCGGGAATATGGGGCGCGGTGCTCGACGGCGCGCGGTTCATCAATCGCCACCGCCTCATCGTGATCCTGCTCTCCGTGCCGTCATTTCTGGCGTTGTTCGCGCTGCCCTTCGTGGTGCTCATGCCGGTCTTCGCGCGCAACCTGCTGCATCTCGGCGCTTCGGGTTTGGGATATCTGATGGCGGGCGCGGGTTTGGGCGCAGTGGTCTCCGCGCTCACGCTGGCGGCCCAGCGCAGCGCCGAGGGTCGCGGCGGATTTATTTTCGGCAGCGCGGCCCTGCTCTCCCTGGCGCTGGTTCTGCTGTCGCGGGCTCACAGCTTCTGGTGGTCGTTCGCGCTCCTGGCCGTGATCGGCGGCACCATGGTGGGCGCGCTTGCCCTCACCAACACCACTCTGCAACTCATCAGCCCGCCCGAGCTGCGCGGGCGCATCATGAGCTTCTACACGCTCACCGTGCTGGGCTTCGCGCCGCTGGGCAGTCTGTGGGTGGGATCGGTGGCGGAGAAGCTGGGCACGCGCTTCTCGCTGACGTTCGGCGGCACCGTCTGCCTGTGCTATTTCACGATCCTGCTGATCGCACGGCCCCGGCTCCGGAAGACGGCGAGATTGCCATGGCCGAGTCTCGAGAGCAGTGGCTAGTGGCTGGTGGCGAGTGGCTAGTAAATGGCGAGTGGTAAACGGTGAATGGTGAAAGACCGGGGCACACAGACATCGCTCGTCCTCTCGTCAGTCTCGTCACTTGGTGTCTGGTCTTCTCTCCAAACCGCCATTCACCATTCACAATTCACCATTGTGTCTTGCGATTCGCCTTTTATTCGCCTATACTGGGACCTTCGAGGGAGGTTCCCATGGCACTGACAAAGCGGCAGAAGCAAGTGCTCGATTTCCTGGTCGGCTTCATCAATCAGAACGGCTACGCGCCGAGCTTCGAAGAGATCGCGCACTCGCTGGACCTTTCGTCACTGGCGACGGTGCACAAGCACGTGGCCAATCTCGAAAGGAAGGGCTTCATCCGACGAGGCTACAATCAGAGCCGGTCGATTGACGTGGTCGCGCTTCCGGGTCCGGTGCCGTTCACCAAGACAGCACAGGTTGCGCCCGCCACCCCGGCCGAGCTGGGAGCTCTCGAATTGCCTTTGCTGGGACGCATCGCCGCCGGCCAGCCGGTGGAAGCCGTGCCCAACCCCGAGACCTTGTCGCTCGGCGACTTCGCGCGCGCGGGCAGCAAGGTGTTCGTGCTGCGCGTCAAGGGCGATTCCATGATCGACGATCACATCTGCGACGGCGATTACATCCTGGTGGAGGGCGTGAATACGGCCGCCAACGGCGAGATCGTGGTGGCGCTCATTGAAGGCACCGACGCTACTCTGAAGCGCTTCTTCCGCACGGACAAGGGACCCGAGAAGGGCAAGGTGCGGCTGCAACCCGCCAACTCGCGCATGGATCCCATCGTGGTGCCGGCGCGCGACGTGAAGATCCAGGGCCGGGTGATCGGGGTGTTGCGGAAATATTGAAGGCTGCGCCACGCTCGCTCCGAAACTCGATCTCAAAATTGAGATATAATGAATCACGCTCGGGTCGAAGTCCTGAATGACGTGTGGCTGCTGAAATTGCGGCCCTTCCGGAGGACCTCCAGGCGAGATTCCTGCGCCTCGCTGAGCGGATTCACGCAGTGGGCCTCGAAAGCCTAGGTGAACCGCAACTCAGGCACCTGGAAGGGAAACTGTGGGAAATACGGCTGAGGGGCCGCGACGGCATCGGCCGCGCCCCGGTACGTCACGGCGCTGGGCAGGAGAGTAATTGTGGTGCGCGCATTCGTGAAGAAGACTCAAAAGACTCCGCGTAGCGAGATCGAGTTGGCACTGCGGCGGGCGAAGGAGATCGTATGACAATTTCGCTCAAGCAACTCAAGGCCCGCCTCTTGGGCAACGCCGAGGTAAGGCGGGAATATCAGGCGCTTGCTGTTGAATACGAGATATCCGCCGAGTTGATCAAGGCACGGCACCGCGCCGGCCTGTCGCAGGCTGAAGTGGCGGCCCGTATGGGTACGAGCCAGTCGACAATCGCACGCCTCGAAAGCGGCCAGATGCTGCCATCCACCAAAACGCTCTTGCGATTTGCGAAGGCTACGGGAAGCAAGGTCCACTTGCGATTATCTGCCGCGTAGGCGGCACTCACTTGAGGATCCGCGCGAGGAAATCGCTCTGCAGCCAGCCGATCGACTGCAGGAGCAGCGCGGCTGAGGCAACGGTAAGCGCGGCGCCGCCGAGAATGTTCTTTGCGGTCCGCCAGCCGAGCGTGTTTTCGAGATCGGCTTTGCTTTCGTCGGAGATCAGGAAGGTGGACTCGTTCTCGCCTTTGAGGATGAGGTTTCGATCGTGCTCGTTAAGTGGACGCGGATTCTCGACGCACGTGCCCGAGACGGTGTAGCGCTTGTCCGGCACGAGGCAGTACTCCGTCAGCTTGTAGCGGTCCGGCGACCCCTCGTATCCGCGACCCGGCATTCGAAGCGTCTCAAACAGGCCGGCGGAACTGTGCGGTTGGGGTTTCTGCCGCGGCGGATTGACGCGATACTCGAGCAGCGGATCTGTTCCTTGAAAGGCCGCAGTGCGCGAACCGGACGCGACCAGGTCGATGTAGTTAAGCAGATCGCCTTGACCCGGCGGCATGTAGGAAGGCAGGGGCGCGTCTACCGTGGTTGGAAAGAACTCCCGCCTCACTTCGGTCGAGCAAGGATCTTGCAGATCGATGTCGGCGTCCTGTGCGTCCACCAGGACGCGGCCGGTTTCGTCCTCAAGATAGAATCGCACGCCGTCGCCGTCGGTCGCGAACGGAATCCAACGCCCGCCTCGCGAGCCGCTCTGCCAGCGATCGAGCCTGACCTTGTAGAAGAAGCAAGGGGTATGCGTGACGGGACTCGCCACGGTCTCGCTGCCGCGCGCAGTGCCCGCGACTTCGAGGAAGCCCATGGCGGCGCCACGGATAGGAGTCAGAGGGGTATCGGCCAGCGTCTGGTACCGGCGCAGAGACACAAACCCGCGAAAGAACCAGTACAAGCCGAGACAGAAACCGGCGGCCAGCAGCCCAATGAATCGCATGTCTCAGGCGAATTTCACCTCGACATCGGCGCGATCGCTTTCCGGAACTTTGAAAAGCGTCCGCTGTTGAAGTTTCATCATGTTCGCGATCAGCACGTCGGGGAATTGCTGGATGCGGATGTTGTAAGTGTTGACCTCATCGTTGAAGAACTCGCGCCGATCAGCGACTTTCTCCTCAATATCCGTGATGCGGCCCTGCAACTGCATGAAGTTCGCGTTGGCCTTGAGATCCGGATAGTTTTCGGCCACCGCAAACAGGTTCTTCAAGGCGCCCGTAAGCGCGCCGTCCGCCTGCGCCTTCCCTTCGAACGTGGTGGCGCGTTGATAAGCGCTGCGCGCTTCAGTGATCGCCTGGAAAGTCTTCTGCTCAAACTGCATGTAACCCTTGCAGGTCTCGACCAGCTTGGGTAGCTCGTCGTGACGCTGCTTGAGCAGAACGTCGATGTTGGACCAAGCCCTGTCGATGTCGCTTTTCAGGCGCACAAGGCTGTTGTAAAGGACAACAAAGTAGAGCAGCAACCCGATCGCAATCAAGCCCAGCACGAGGACCAACAAAACTGTCGCGCCCATTAACATTTCACTCCCTCGATCGCCGGACTTGGCGCGAGCCACACGCGCTTCCTCCGGAGCCCGGCTCGATACAAAAACTATAGCATTCATTGGTCTTGCCCGGCATCGCGAAGGGCGGCGTGGCCAACCCGTCTTGATGGTCGAGCATCTTGAACAGCAGTGACGATCCGCCGGGCGCCTTTGACAAAGCGACTTCGCGGTTAAGATAGTAACGGAGGGTTGAATGCTATCGCACCGCCTTGGGCGCACCGGCCCAAGCCTTTTGACGAATTTTTTGCGCTGCGGTGAGCTGGCTCTTTTGATTACTATGGCTGGCGCCGGCATTGGTCCGATGGTCGCCCGGGCATGGGCGCAAGCCTCGGCGCAGAGCCCTTCCGCTTCGGCCGAGGCACCTCGCGCGGCGGCGAGTGACGACGCGGTGGCGGACTCGTCGAGCGACGTCGCGCGCATTTATGCCGCTATGGAAGCAAACGCCGCTGATCCTGTGGATCCAGATCACGTCATCCTGGACGGCGGCATCCGCCAGGGCCTGGCCGCGCTCGACCCTTTCTCATCATTCTTCGATAGCGATCAGTTCCGCCAGCTTCAGCAACAACAGCGCGGGCAGGCGCTGGGATTTGGATCCATTCTCTACGTGCAGGTCGGGAAGATCCTGGTGATTTCAGTGGCACCGGACTCGCCTTCCGCGCGCGCGGGGCTCGGACCCGGAGACGAGATCGTCAGGGTGAATGGAACCCGCATCGCCGGGTTGGATTTTCAGTCCATGATCGATCTGCTGCAGCAGGCGCGCGAAAAAACCGTGCGCCTGGGCGTGATTCATCCCGGGAAAATCGTAGCGCAGGACTACGAACTGAACCCCGCCGAAGTCAACCTGCCCAGCGTGGACAAAACTTTCCTCCTGCGCCCCGACATCGGATATCTGCACGTCGCAAGCTTCGAGTCGAACACGCCGCAAGAGGTGTCCGCAGCTCTCGCCAAATTGCAGATGGCAGCGGCTTCCGAATCGGGCGGCGCGCACGCGTCCTCCGGCGGCAAGAATCCGGGACCGAAGGGCAAGGGCGCGCGTTCGGAAGGGGCCCACGCGGCTGACAGCGCACTGGCTGGAGTTGTGCTCGATTTGCGCGATAACCACGGTGGCCAGGTACAGGCAGCGCTAGGAGTGGCCAGCATCTTCCTGCCCAAAGGTCTTTCTGTGCTCACGGTTCGCGGGCGAGCCCAGCCGCCGCAAACGCTGCTCACGGGTCAGCTGCCTCCCGATTTTCAGAGCTGGCGCGGACCTCTCGTGGCACTCGTAAATGGTGAAACGGCGAGCTCGGCGGAGGTTGTTGCGGCGGCGCTCGAGGAACACGATCGCGCTGTAATTGCGGGCGAGTCGACTTACGGCAAGGGCGTGGTCCAGAATGTGCTTCCGCTCAGCGACGATATGGGTCTGGCGCTCACCATGGCACAGTACTTCACGCCCAGCGGCCGGTCGATCCAGCGGCCCATTCCCGGCACGTCGCTCGCGGCGCCGGAGCCGAGCAGAACGGGCGAGACGACAGGATTCCGCACCGACGACGGGCGGGCATTGGCCGCAGGTGGGGGCGTCACGCCGGACGTCATTCTCACGGCGAGGGATCTCGATCCCTGGGTGCAGTTCCTCGACCAGCGCGGCGCCTTCACCCAATTTGCCGATCAGTATCGCGATGCGCACTCGGAGATCTCGCGCGGTTTTCAGCCTGACGACCAGGTGCTCGGCGACTTTCAGGATTTTCTCCACCAGAGTGGCGTGCGCACGCCGGAGAACTACTGGGAGCAGGACCACGACTACCTCGAACTGCGCATCCGCACCGAAGTGATGAACCTCGTCTATGGAGTTGCTGCTGGCGACGAGGTGGCGATCAAGGCTGATCCCCAGGTGCAGGGCGCGGAAGGGCTGTTTGCCCGCATTCCAGAACTGCTGAAGCCTTCGCCGCCGTCGGAACGCGCAGATCGGGGCATGAACGGGGCTCGGAAGCGGCAAGGCCGTTTCGCCGCCGGCGGTCAGGAAGTCCGCTGCGCCAGCTGCTCAACAATGGGCCGTTGACTCTTAGTGACCCGCGCGCTCAGTTCCTCGATGGTGACCCATCGCGGTTCGCCCTCCCAGGATCCTCGCAGCTGTCCTTCGGCAGCGACGCGGAATACCGCGATGCTGGCGGCGATGGGCTCGGCAATCGGGCAGCGAAAAATAAACTCGGCACGCGTCACGGAGAGTCCGGTTTCTTCCTTGATCTCTCTCTTCAGACCTTCCTCTTCCGCCTCGCGGCGCCGGAGGATCCCGCCTGGCAGACCGTATCCGCGACCGTCGGCGCGATCGATGACGAGATAATCGGGTCCACGGCGGATCACGCCCACCGTGCAGCGCAGGGGTCCGAAGATCGGGAAGCGCTGGTAGACGGCGAATGCGAGGCGGGAGACGATCCAGAACAGGCAGCGGCTGAGAGCGTTCGTCCTCATAAGCCTGGATAGTCAGTCGAAGCCAGGTCCGATGGCTGGTTGAGATTGCGGTAACAAGGCGCCCAGCTCCGGAAGTCTTGCCGGAGCATGGCTCCTCACCCGCCAGTATAGCTGACGCGATGTGGGACACCAACCTGCAGTCGACCCTGATCGGTGTTAATCTGTGTTGCTCACAAGATTCCAGGGCGAGCAGCCGCGGCTCAAAATGCGTATGTGAGTCTCCCAACAGTGAGGTGACCTATGGCGAAGGCTTCGGACAGCACTTATGACGCAATCGTGGTGGGCTCAGGCGCATCCGGCGGATGGGCGGCGAAGCGCCTCTCGGAAGGCGGCCTGAAAGTGGCGCTCATCGATTGCGGACGCGACCACGGGGACGACGATTTTCGCGAGCACAAACCGCCTTTCGATCTCAAATACCGGAACCTTTCAGCGGAGTATATCCGCCGCACGCGGCCGATTCAATCGCAGCTCGATTCCTGCAATGAATACACGGTGGACTGGTTCGCGAACGATCTCGAGGAGCCTTACACCACCCCGCCCGGCATGCCGTTCAGTTGGCAAGGGCGCCTGCGCGTGGTCGGCGGGCGCACGAATGTCTGGGGTCGCGTCGCCCTGCGCCTGAGCGATTACGATCTCAAGGCGGCCTCCCACGACGGTTACGGCGAAGACTGGCCCCTGAGTTATAAAGACCTCGAGCCTTACTACGATCTGGTTGAAGAGTACGTCGGCGTGGCCGGACGCAATGAAGGCGTCCCACAGATTCCCGACGGCAAATTCCAGCCTGACATGGGGATGACCTGCGGTGAGACGCGCTTTCGCACGCGCGTGAAGGACAAGCTCGGCTGGACGGTGACCCCGACGCGCACCGCCAATAATACGCGTCCGACGAACGGGCGTCCGCCGTGCCATTATTGCGGCCCGTGCGATCGCGGCTGCATCACGCATTCGTATTTCAACTCGGTTTTCACCACCGTGGCTGACGCGCGCGCCTCGGGACGCTGCACCCTGATCCCGAACGCCATGGGCTACCAGGTGCTCATGGACACGGATCGCAACCGCGCCCGCGGGGTGCTCTACATCGACCGCGTCACGCGACAGCCACGCGAGGTCTCGGCGCGCGCCGTGGTGCTGTGCGCGCAATCGCTCGAATCGGTGCGCATCCTGCTCAACTCCGCCAACCGCCAGTATCCGAACGGGCTCGGCAATTCGAGCGGCGTCCTCGGCCACTACCTGATGGACCACGTCTGGGTGGGCGGCGGCGCCGAGGGCGAGTTCCCCGATCTGCCGGGGAATCTCTCGGCCGACGGACCGAATCGGCCCTGTGGCATCTACGTGGCGCGATTCCGGAATCTGCCCGGCGGCGAGCGCTCGAAGAACTTCATTCGCGGCTACGGCTACGAAGGCGAAGGCGACACCAGCTTCAACTGGAGCGCCGCGGGCTTCGGCGACGCCTACAAGAACGCTCTGAAAGAGCCGATTACCACGGTCGGCATCGGCGGCTTCGGCGAATGCCTGGCACGCTGGGAGAATTACGTCGCCATCGACCCTAACGTGACCGATGTCTTCGGCATCCCGGTGCTGCACATCCACATGAGCTATGGCGAGAACGAAAAGGCGATGATCCAGGACATGCGAGACGCGGCGGGCGAGATGATGGAGGCCGCGGGCGCCAAGAATATCCAGACCTTCGCGTTTCCCAATCGCGTGCCCGGCTACGCGATCCACGAACTCGGCATCGCCCGCATGGGTAGTGATCCCAAGAAGTCCGTGCTGAACCAGTTCCAGCAATCGCACGACGTCAATAACCTGTTCGTGATGGACGGCGCCGGATTCACGTCGAGCGCCTGCCAGAATCCCACGCTCAGCATCATGACCTTGGCGGTGAGGTCCTGCGATTACCTGATGGGCGAGATGAAGCGCGGGAACCTTTGAGTCACCTTGACAGTGTAAGCCTTTTAGTTTACACTCAAAAATCGTGGTCGCCAGTTTCAGGCACAAAGGCCTTGAAGAGCTCTATTTCACGGGCACGACACTCCGGATCCGGCCGGAACTCCTCAGAAAGTGCATCCGCGTTCTGCAATCTCTCGAAGCGGCAAGCGCGCCGCAGGAGATGAACATTGCCGGTTACAGGTTTCACGCGTTGCGCGGTGAACCGAAGAGATGGTCGGTACGCGTAACAGCAAACTGCAGGATTACCTTCGGCTGGTCCGGCGAAAATGCGGAACACATCAATTTCGAGGATTACCATTAAGGAGGAAGGATGGAGCGAAAGAACAATTTGCCACCGGTTCATCCGGGAGAGATCCTTCGGGAGGATGTTTTTCCCGAGGCCGGATTATCTGTGACCGGTGCCGCCAGTGCTCTGGGCGTATCGCGGCAGATGCTTCACGACATCCTGGCTGAAAGGAAGCCTCTTTCTGCAGTAATGTGTCTGAAGATTTCCCGGCTGCTGGGGAGCACGCCCGAGTTTTGGATGCGCCTGCAAGCCGACTATGACTTGAAAATGGCAAGCCGGAATAAGGCTGTAATGCAACGCGTCGAGCGGATCGTACCTGTAAAGCTCGACGAGAGTGCCCACCCGTGACCATCCTTTTCTAAGCCGTTCTGGAACCCCACCACGATCATGACAAACTATCGCGAGCGCCCACTGAGGCTGGAGAAAGTCGCCACCTACCCGCTCGCCTCGCGAAAGAGCAAAGTCTCCGTCGATGCCTTCGCGCGCTTGCCTCGCCGCACGACACCGGTCCGCGAATTTGTGAGGTCCCTACCGCGGATTCTTGCCGGCGAAAGCTTCCGCGCGGTCATCGAAGCCTTGCAGCATGCGCGGCGCGCGCAACGGCCGATCATCTGGGGGCTCGGCGGCCACGTGATCAAGGTCGGCTTGGGACCGGTGCTGATCGATCTCATGGAGCGCGGCTACGCCACCGCTTTGGCCCTGAACGGCGCGGCCATGATCCACGATTTCGAGATCGCGCTGGTGGGATCGACGTCCGAAGACGTGCCTGCGGCGCTCGGCAAAGGCCGGTTCGGCATGGCGGAGGAAACGGGACGTTATCTGAATGAAGCAATCGCGGCCGGCGATCGCGATGACTTGGGTGTCGGCGAAGCCGTGGGGCGGTTCCTCACCGCGAGGCGTCCACCTGTGCCGGTGCGCTTTCGAAAATACAGCCTGCTGGCAGCGGCCTATCAGGCGCGCACACCGGTCACGGTCCACGAAGCGATCGGGACGGACATCATCCATAATCATCCATCGATTGATCCGCGCGCGCTCGGCTCCGCGACGCACCGCGATTTCCGGCTGCTGGCCGCGCTCGTGAAACAGATGAACCACGGCGGCGTCTATCTCAACTGCGGATCGGCCGTGATTCTACCCGAGGTCTTTCTGAAGTGCGTGAGCCTGGCCGCGAACCTTGGGTATCCGCCGCGCGATCTTGTTACCGTGAACTTCGACTTTATCCAGCATTATCGGCCAAGTGAGAATGTGGTGCGGCGACCGGTTGCCATCGCGCGCGGCAAACAAAGCTGCGGGTACGCGATCACCGGGCATCATGAACTGATGATTCCGCTGCTGGCCGCGGCCCTTAAGTGACGGAGAGAATGGAAGAACAGGACCCACTCCAGCCGGGCGCGACGCCCGAAACCGAGCCTGCGCCGATGTTCTCCGGCGTGTTCGTGGAGCCGGCTCCACGCGAGATATGGAGAGGCCGCGACCTCCTGATTTTCCTCGTGCTCGCCGTGGTGTGGCTGGTCGTCTCGCAGATCGGCGCCCTTGCGATTTACGCCATCCTGAGGCCCATTACGGGCTGGCACGCGACGACGTCTGACATGGCGCAGAACGCCATTTTCGCCGTGGTCGCGCAAGTGATCTACTACGCGCCGCTGCTGGTTTACATCTACGTTCTGGTCTCGGTGCAATACAAGCTGCCGTTCTGGGAAGGAATTCGCTGGCGCTGGCCCGGCGGAAGGCAAGCCGGGCAAATCTTCATCAGCGGGATCGTGCTGGCGGTCGGTCTTCTCATCGTCGAGTTATGGCTGCCGCAGAACAAGGGGTTTCCGCTGGAAAAACTCTTTTCATCACCGGCGGCCGCCTATACGCTTGCGGCATTCAGCGTGACGGTCGCGCCGTTCATGGAAGAAATCATCTTCCGGGGCGTGCTCTATGCGTTTTTTGAGCGCATGGCCGGAACCGGGTTCGCGCTCGTCCTCACGGCGCTGCTGTTCGCGCTGATTCACGTGCCGGAATACTGGGGCGCGTGGAGCGGCGTAGTGTTGATTCTGGTGGTTGGATTCGTCTGCTCGACGGCGCGGGCGATTACAAAGTCCGTGGTGCCCGGAGTAATCCTGCACGTCGCCTACAACGGTACACTGATGTGCCTGCTCTTCGTCAGCAGCCATCACTTCAGCAAATTTCCCGGCCTGTACGCTCACGCAGGCTAGCGGAGCGGATGCTCACCAGCGCAGCAGCAGCAGCTCCGAGCAGAATCCGGGGCCCATCGCGGCCAGGACGCCATAGGTGCCCTCGGCCGGACGCCGGCGCAGGAATTCCTCGAGCACCATCAGGACCGAGGCCGACGAGAGATTGCCCATGCGGCGCAGGCACTCCCACGAGACCTCGAGGGCTTCGCGCGGCAGCCGCAGTGCCGTGGCCGTCGATTCCAGAATGCGCGGACCGCCGGTGTGCAAGACCCAGCAACCGATGTCATCGAACGTGAGGCCGTTGTCTCCGAGAAACTCCTCCATGTCGCCGCCCAGATTCTCTTCGATGAGCGCGGGCAGGTTCGGAGAGAGCACGATGCGGAATCCTTTCTCGGTGATTTCCCACCCCATGATGTGCTCGGTATCGGGATAGAAGACCGAGCGCGTGGCCAGGATCTGCGGACCGCGCTGTTCGCGCTCAGCGCCCACGATGATCGCCGCCGCGGCGCCGTCGCCGAACAGGCCGGCAGAGATCAGATTGGCCATTGAGATGTCGTCCTTCTGGAGCGTCAGCGTGCACAACTCCACCGACAGCAGTGCGGCCACTTCGCCCGGGAAAGCCTTTACGTAATCGCTGGCCCGCGCGAGACCTGCGGCGCCGGCGACGCAGCCCAGACCGAATATCGGGATGCGCTTGATACGCGGCGAAAAGCCCAAACGATTCGCCAGCCGCGCATCGAGCGACGGGCTGGCGATGCCCGTCACCGAGATCATGAAGATCGCGTCGATCTCTCCCGGAGTCAATCCGGCGCCGACGAGAGCCTTGCACAGGGCCTGCTCGCCGATCTCCATGGCGCACTTGATCCAGGCATCGTTCGCCTGGCCGAAATTGTTGATCCCGTAATACTCGTGCGGCTCCACGGAAAGGTAGCGCCCGTCCACACAGCAGTTCTTGTAAAGGCGATCCAGCAACTGGGGACTGTTCATCTGCGGCCCCCAGTGTGCCTTCAGCCTCTCGGTGATCGCCTCCTGGCTGTAGTAATGCTCGGGAAATGCACTGCCAACGCTGGCAATCCTCATGGGTTTACCCTGGCGCGCGTGTTGGCGTGCCTTGTTATTGAATTCGAGCGAGTTCTTTGCGGTACAGATCATTGTTCGGGAAAGCTTCCGCCAGATCCTGAAGCAGGTCCCGGGCCTCGGGCCTGTTATGATCCCGCATCGCAGCCACGGCCAGCAGGAGACGCGCGAAGGGCAGCAGGTAATGGCCCTGCTCCGCCGTGAGCTGCAGTTTCTCGATTCCCGCCTGCTTGTCCGTTTCCGCCCCGTAGAGCCGGAGCATCCACCGCACCGGCGCGGCACTCAATCCTAACATGTAATTCTCGACGCCGACTGCAAGATATGCGTCGTAGCAATGCGGATCGACGGTCAGCAGGCGCTCGGCGATTACGCCGGCGTTCTTCATGTAGCCGAGCGATGCCAGATCCTTCTTCTGGATCAGCGCAACGTAATCTCCTCGCAGCCCCTGATTCAGGACCTTGGCCAGAAGTGCGTCGCGATCGAGGGGATTCTCCTCCAGAATTGCATCCGCCAGGCGATCGCTCTTGTCCAGATCTCCTTTGAACGCAGCCTCGACGACCGGATCGGCGTCAGGACGCTTGCGCTTCTTGAACTTGCCATCGTCGACAAACAAGTCCGACTGCAGCACGCCCAGCCGGTCGAATTCGCTGAACAGGTACGCGGCGCCGTCGGACGTGAACGCGAGCGGATCGAGCGGGTGCGATTTCTCCCAGTCGGCAAACGTCCGATGGGCGTCAGCGAACTGCAGATTGTACATTTCGAGGTAGCCAACGTCCAGAGGCTGGGAGCGAGAGAGGACGCTCGTCAGCGGCGTCCAGGACGCGGGCCAGGATACAAGCAGGAAGTGAATCAAAACCAAATGCATGAGAAAGTACCGGGCGCAATCATGCCCTGACTGTCGCAGTCCCGCAATAACAGGGTATCACAGAAGTGCCTCCCTGTGTTTGAGCCCTTGCCGGTCGAGTATGGGAACTGTGATATACCCGACCGAACCACAAGCGGGAGCAGCCCTCACGGGCTGAGCGACCGCGGCCCGCTGACGAACGGACTGCCGCACTCATAGAACCGCAGCTCGCGATGCGCGTCGCGCGTGATCCCGATGCGCAGGCTGACCCCGATCGTGCCCGTCTCCCGCACCGCCGCGCCCAGCCACAGCTCGCCTGGCGCGCACAGGTCGAGGCCATCCTGCCTCAAGTCGACGTCCAGAGCTTCGGCGAGACGTCCGGGACCGCGCGCGAGGTCGTGCAATCGCGTGACGCCGCGATTGCGTTGCATCAGCGCGATACCCTCCAGCGGCTCAAGCGCGCGCAGAAGCACGCCCGCCCCGACGCCCTTCACTTCGCTCGACACATTCAGCAGGTAGCACGATCCATAAGCGAAGTAGACGTAGGCGTGCCCGCGCTTCAGAAACAGCGTCCGGTTGCGCCGCGTCATACCGATGAACGCGTGCGCGGCCTTGTCGCCCACGATGTACGCCTCGGTCTCGACGATTCGCCCGCTGACGCGTCCAGCCGGCAACACGCGCACCACGGTCTTGCCGATCAGGAAGCGAGCCAGTTGCTCGGTATCGACGGGCAATTCGGCCCGGCGCAAGCGGCGCACCCGGAACCGTCGGACCGGCGCTTCCGATGGGTTCCGCTCGATCACCGTGCCAACCATACGCGCACGTCGCGCACGTTGTTCCCGGTGTAGCCCGTCTCGAGCGCGTCGCCGAGTTTCTGGAAGAACCGGTAGGAATCGCTCTCGGCAAGGTAACGTTCAGGATCGAGACCCATACCCCTTGCGCGCTCGATCGTGCTGCCGTCCGCCACGGCGCCGCTCGACGGGCTGTTACCGTCGCGGCCGTCGGTGCCGGCGCTCAACACGGCGCGATTCTTGCCGGCGATGAGTCCGGCCGCGTAGAGCGCGAAGGCCTGATTACGTCCGCCGGTTCCGTGTCCAGCGACGGGGCTGATCACCTCACCGCCGGACACCAGGCATACCGGCTGCCCGGAATGCTGCGACGCGAGATCGTCAAGAGCCGCCGCCTGCTTCTGCGCCGCCTCGCGGAAGTCCACGTCCCAATCGCCTTGATAGACCTCGGCCACGAATCCCGCGTCCTCGGCAGCGGCGCGCGCGGCTTCCACCGCGTCCCGATTGGAGAGCAAGAGGCAATAGTGCGAGCGCGCGAAGCGCGCATCGCCCGGCTTCGGCGTTTCCTGCAAAGTCCGCCGCTCGAAGGATCGCCGGATCGATGCTGGGAGCTTCGCAGTCAGGCCCGCTTTATCCGCCAGCGAGTAACATTCCGCCACAGTCGAGGGGTCTGGGAAAGTCGGGCCGGACGCCACCATGGAGTCGAGCCCTTCGGGCACGTCCGAGATGAAGATCGTAACCTGCGCGGCCGGATGCGCGCGCGCGGCGAGCCTTCCGCCCTTCACGGCAGAGATGTGCTTGCGCAGCACGTTCATCTGTTCGATGGGCAGGCCGCACGTCACCAGCACCTTGTTGAACTCCACCAGATCGTTGAGGCTCACGGCAGGATCGAAAGGCTGCTCGAACAACGCTGAGCCGCCGCCCGAGATCAGGAAGATGACCAGCTCTTCGCGACCGAGACCCGAGACGAGTTCGACCGCGGCGCGAGCACCCGCCGTGCTTCCTTCCGTCGGGTACGGATGGCCGCCGGCGACGTAGCGGAAATTCTCCAGGCGGCGCTCGGGGATCTCGGGCGCCACCACGAGTCCGGTGCGGATTCGCTCGCCGGCGCCGTCCCCAAGAATCTCGATCATCGCTTGCACCATCACGGCCGCCGCCTTGCCGATCGAGATGACGATGGGCGGACGCGCGAGCGAGACCGCGTCCTGCGCGCCTCCGCGATCCGAGCGCGTAATCAGCAGCCGCGACTGGGTTCCGGCATCGTCCATCCGCAGACGGCCAAGCATCACGCGTCGTACGTCGATGGCGTCGAGCGTCCGCAAGAAGATCTGCCTCGCCGTCTCACGAATTCTGTCCGCGTCTGGCACTTCACACCCGGCGTTTGGTTCTCCACTCTTGACGTGCCGCGCAGGCCGCGTCTGTGTCTCGGCCTGTTCCGATCAACGTCAGTGAGGCCAAAGCTCCGCATTTTATCCTAGCAGCTCAACGTCGGGAGTTGGGCGGCGGAAGCCTGGTCTGCCATGGCCGCTCTGGCCGTTACTGCACGATTAGAGTGAGGGTAGTCTAGTTGTCGGCTCTCGGTAGTAGATCGGTTACCGTAGTTCGTAGATCGTAGATCGTGGACTACCGGCAACCGGCAACTGACGACTGACCACTGACAACCACTGACAACTGACCAGTGACATCGCAATGATAAGATGGAACCCTAGCCAAATGACCCGACGTGAACTTCTGACTTCTTTGCTGGTTCCTGCAGGACTCGCCTGCGCGGGACGAAGCGCAGATGCCCAAACGACGCACCGGCGCCGCAGCACTCAGCACGCCGCAACGGGTCCGGTCAAACTGGAGCGCGTCGGCGTGTCGAGCCAAAGCTTCAACAGCCTGTTCCTTTCGACAAGGCAGCCTGCGGGACCCGCCTTCAAAGAGCAACTCGTTCTGCTCGATCTTCCCCAGATGGTCGCGGACCGGTACAAGGTTCACAACCTGGAATTCGCGGCGCGGCACTTCGCGTCAGTCGAGCCGGCGTACTTCACGGAGCTCAAGTCGAACCTGGTGCGCGCTCGCTCGCGGTTGATCAGCATCTCGGTGGACGTTCGCGAGATCGAATCGGGACCCGGCTTGTCCGACCCTGCCGCCGAAGCGCGCGAAAACGCGATCGCCACCGCGAAGAAATGGATCGACATCGCGCGGCAGCTCGGCGCGCGATCGATAAGTTGCGCTCCCGGCACGGTCGACGTTGAGAATCTGCAGACCACGGTCGATTCTTTCCGGCAGCTCGCCGCTTACGGCCGCAGCAAATCAGTCGCGGTTCTAGTCGAGGATCGGGCCGGCACGGAGCCATCGGTTCTCGAGGCGCCGGTGAGCATCTGTCGCGGCGCCGGAGGCTCGTCGATCGGGATTCTGCCCGACTTCGGCAACTTCCCGGACGAGCCCGCGCGCACGCGCGTCCTGCCGAAGCTCTTCACCTGCGCGCACACGCTCTGCCACGCCACGGGCCTGAAGCTCGACGCGAGCGGCCACGAGATGTCGTTCAGTTTCCAGGGATGCGTTCAGATCGCGCGGAAGAGCGGATTCCGGGGGATCTATTCGGTCGATTACACCGGCGACGGCAATCCTTATGACTCCGTGCAGGCGGTCGTCAATGAGCTGCTGCTGTATCTGTAGCGCTCTCCCTATCCAAAAGGTCTCAACCCAGCGCGGGTCGCCGCTCCTCGGATTTTAAAAACGTCCCCTGCTCCAATTCCTGAAACGCGTGCCGGAGCTCGGCCTGGGTATTCATCACGATCGGGCCGTACCAAGCGACCGGTTCCTCGAGCGGTTTCCCGGAGACCAGCAGGAATCGGATGCCGTCGTCGCCGGCCTGCACCATCAGCTCATCGCCGCGATCGAACAGGATCAACGACCGGTTCTCCGCTTCGGCAGGCGGCGTGGTGTCGAGCCATCCCACGGGCTCGGTGGGCACGGCCAGAGGACCGGAGGCGTTGCAGAACTTCCCATTGCCGGCGAACACGTACGCGAAGGCGTGGCGCGTAGTTTCCACGGGCAGGACCTTGCGGCGGCCGGGCGGCACGGACACGTCGAGATAAATTGGATCGGCCGCGATGCCGTCGACCGGGCCCTTCTTTCCCCAGAATTCTCCGCAGACCACGCGCACGTGCGTGCCATCGTCGTCCGTGACTTCGGGCACTTCGCCCGACTTCACTTCCTGGTAGCGCGGCTCGGTCATTTTGAGGCTTGACGGCAGATTCGCCCACAGCTGGAAGCCATGCATGCGGCCGGCCCTATCGCCCTTGGGCATCTCCTGGTGGATGATGCCGCTGCCGGCCGTCATCCACTGCACGTCGCCGGCAGCGATGGTGCCGCGATTCCCCATGCTGTCGCCATGCTCCACAGTGCCGGCGAGCACGTAGGTCACGGTCTCGATGCCGCGATGCGGATGCCACGGAAATCCGGCGAGGTAGTCCTCGGGAACGTCGTTGCGGAAGTCGTCGAGAAGCAGGAAGGGATCGAAGTCGGACGTGTTGCCGAAGCCGAACGCCCGCCGCAGGTGGACGCCGGCGCCTTCCAGCGTCGGTTTGGACTTGACGAGACGTTTGACAGGTCGAAGCGACATGATGACCTCCCTAGGGCGAGTGATTTACCTGCAGCCGGTCAGATCGATTAGATGAACCAAGGGGCGCTAAGTTTGCGGGAGCAGCGACCCGAGGTCCAGCGTCGAAGTCGGGCTAGGGCAGCTTGACGTCAAGGGCGTAAATCTCCTGCGTGCTGGTGTCGCGCAGCAGCAGCGGAGAATCATCGGGCGCGAGTCCGCCCCAGGACCCCAGAGTGCCGACCACGCGCCGCACATTCTTGAAGTCGACGAGCCGCTCGACGTTTCCGTCACTGACGCGCACCCGCCGGAAACCGGCCGGTTCGCCCACTTCGACGTCGAAGTAGATGTACTTGCCGTCGCGCGACCAGCTCGGGTAGCCGATGTTGAATCCGCTGGTCAGCACCTGCCATTTTTGGCCCTTGACATCCCAGAGCAGCTGCTTCATGCTGTCGTTCGTCTGAGCGGCGATGTAGCGCCCGTCGGGAGACCAGTGCGGCGAGAACAGTTGCTCCGATCCCGGCAGCTTCGAGATCTGGTTGGTGTTGAGATCGAGAATGAAAACGCCGCCAACATTGTCGGGCTCAAAGTAGGGCAAGGCGCCGAACGCGAGCGACGTTCCATCGGGCGACCAGCTCGGGTCGCCATGATTGCGGTCCTGAGGCGACACGATGCGGGGCGCGCCGCCGTCGGCGGGCACCACATAAACCTGCCAGGACTTCCCGGGCTCGGTGGCCATGAAGGCCACGCTTTTGCCGTCCGGCGACCAGTCCGCCTGGTGCGTCACAAGTCTGGAGGGGGCAAGCTGGAGGCGCTCGCTGCCGTCGATCCGGCTGCGCCACAGCGTTCCCTCGGGGTAAGTTGAATAGGCAACCCACTGGCCGTCCTTCGAGAAGTTCACGCCTTGAGCCGAAATGCCGGAAAGGAAGGGCACAAACTCCCCCGACTTTGCGTCATAACGCGTCAACTCCCCCTTCGGCTGGTCGCCGATCACGAATAGCTTGCCGCCGTCGAGACTCGGGACCGGCGAAAGATAATTGATCGGGCCCGCCGTCAGCTCCACGGGGGGCGCGGGCCGCCGGCGCAATATGCCGCTGGGCTCCCGCTCCGCCCAGATGCCGGTCGAGCCGTTGTGCGTGGATTGAAAGAAGTAGTAGCGGCCGTCTGGACTCCAGTCGCCGCAACATTCCGCCGCCGATTTGTTCCAACCCTCGAGCAACCGGCGCAGCTTGCTACCGTCAGCGCCAACCTCCCAGATCGAACTGGTACCGGCCTCGTCGACAACGGTAAATCGGATCGCTTTGCCGGCCGGCGACCAGCGCGGCCACGACAGCACGCCGGGCATGGTGGCGACGGTGCGGGGATTGGAGCCATCGCTCTGGGCTACATAGAGACCGGTACCGCGGGCATAGACGATCTGTTGCTGGTCGGGAGACCAGGAAGCGTCGTGTCCGGTCGCGTCGTCGAGCCGCCGCGGAGTTCCCGCGGGCAGGGGCACGATCCAGAGCGGATTTTCGCGATTGAGATCGCTGATCGAGCCTGACACCAGCAGTTGCGCGTGATCGGGCGCGATGTCCCAGAGAGCGACGTTGGGAAACTCGGTGGGCATCACCGCCGCATCGCCGCCTCCGGTGGAGACCTCGGCGATGGCGGAGCGTCCTTCCGACGTCTTCAGGAAGTAGATCCGGTTTCCGTCCGTGACGATTCGAGGCGGCGAGAAGGAAACGTTGACCTTGGCGTGAGCGTCGTGGGTGAGCTGCTCATACCGGAGCACTTGCGGCGCCGGCAGCGGGCGAGCGTACGCGTAAAGCAGTGCGATCACCGCCAGAAACACAATTGCGATCAAGCCCAGGGGCCATTTCCTCTGGTCCTGCGCTTTCCGCGGGATCGGAGCGGTAAAGGCGGCCTTTTCCGAGGCGCTCATCGACGCGGCGGCCGTCCGCCCCGACTCCATGTCGCGCTTCAGACGCTTCAGGTCCGCCTCGAGTTCGCTCGCGTGCTGGTAACGCACCTCGCGATCTTTCTCCAGCGCCTTGTCGACGATCACTTCCAGGCGGAGCGGCATCTGCGGATTCGAGACCGTCAGAGGAACCGGCGCGCGATTCAGGATGGCGTCGTGAATCAGCGCCGTGGTGGCGCCGAAGAAGGCCTGGCGTCCGGTCGCCATCTCGTAGAGCACGGCGCCGAAGCTGAAGAGGTCGGTGCGGGGATCGAGTTCCTCGCCGCGCGCCTGCTCGGGCGACATGTAGGAGACGGTGCCCACGCTCGCCCCCGGGCTGGTGAGGTTCTCGGGATTGAAAGACTGCGTGGGCGACTCGTCAAAGAGCGCGCCCTGCGAGTCTCCGTCCCGCCCGTCGCCGGTCGTCTGCACGTCAAGCCCGACATTCAGCTTGGCGAGCCCGAAGTCCAGCACTTTAACCTGTGGCGATTCCCCGCGCGAGGCGATGAAGATGTTCCCCGGCTTGATGTCGCGATGGACAATTCCTTTGGCGTGCGCCGCGGCCAGGGCGTCCGCGATCTGAATCGCGAGGGTTACCAACTCATAAATCGGCAGCGACACGCCCCGGTGAGCGCCATGTGGTCCCGGCGCGTGGCCCTGGCCGGTCGCGCGGCCGGAGGCGCCGGCGGAGATTCGCTCGCGCAGGCTCTGCCCTTCCAGCAGCTCCATGGCGATGAACCAGTGGCCTTCAAACTCATCGATCTCGTAAATACCGCAGATGTTGGGATGATTGAGCGCGGCGGCGGCGCGCGCTTCGCGGCGGAATCGCTCCACGGCGTGCGGGTCAGCGGCAACAGCTTCCGGCAGAAATTTCAAGGCCACATTGCGGCCCAGCGTCAGGTCCTCGGCGCGATACACCACGCCCATGCCGCCGCTGCCCAGCTTCTGCACAATCCGGTAGTGGGAGATCGTTTTGTCCAGCAACTGAAAAAGCTCGCTTCTGATTACGCCGAAGTAAAGTAAGGATAACACGGTTCGGTTCTGGGCAGCCGGTAGCCGGTTGCTGGTTACCGAAAGCAGTTCGTAGATCGTGGATCGTAGATCGTTGATCGTTGATGGAACGTTGATCCGTCCATCGTGGGTCCACGAACCACGATCTACGAACCACGATCACTCACTACCTTTTGCAACCGCCAACCGCGGACTACCGACTACCGGCTACCGTTCTCACGATACCGAACCAACAACCTCCACTTGCGCTCGAACAGCCTCTCCAGGCGTTCCTGGTTGATCAGCGACAATCTCGATTAGGGGGGCGAGTCATTCAAACCCACCAGACCCAGCCCGCCGCGCGCCACGGAGGGCTCAAGAACGTGAAGTTGCCCGGCTTCCAGGCGGGCGTCCTCCGCGTCGTCGAGCGCCTGCTGACGGCGGCGGTTGCGGGCTCGCGTGCTGATCTCACCGAGGATCAGCAGGCGAAGGTGCCAGTGGATCTCGGCCATATCCGTGACCAGCACGTCCTCGAAGACGTCTCGGGGCGCAAGCGCCTGGCGCAGACCCTCAAGAAAAGCGTCGAACTCCTCCGGATTCTCGCCCAAGGCCGGCGTCACAGGACGCAACACTTCGGCGCGGCCCCAATGCTTCACGGCGTTCCGCCGGGAGGCGTCTTTGCCACGGGCGGAGGTGGGTCCGGTTGACTTATGGGAATTCATTCGATTGGCGGTAGCCGTCGCCATGCTCGTTCCTTTTCGTACCACCGACATGGTTTTTCTCCTTCTCTCTTCGCCTAACATCTTGCGGTTCAGTAACCTATTGGCTTTCGCCGAGTAAGTGCCTTGTTTTCAATAACCTATTGGCTTTCCGGCACTATGAAAAATAGAAGCGCTTTGTTTTCAATTACCTGTTGACTTCGTTCGTGTAAATCTAAGACATCCACACTCGCTCCCTGCGCCAAAAGTCAGGCACGGAAGCCCAACAGAGTATTGTCCTCTCGAAAAATGGGACGGTGGGTGATAGTGAGAAAAGTGATAAAGTTTATTTGCGTAGTGTTTTCAATGAGTTAGATCGACAAGCGTAGAACTTACACGGGAGAGGATGCCGCTAGCCCACCTGTCTCAGGCGCGATATCGTTAATTCGCGGGCGGGAAGCCCGCTACAGCGGAAACCGTACCTCAACGAGCGCTGGGATCACCTCTTTCGGGTGGGCAATTTATCGACTAATGCGCCACCGTCAGGGTCCGGGCACCAGAGGCCGGGGCGTCTTCTCAGCCAAGCGCAACCAGATCTCCGCGACTCTTACGTGATACTCTGAGAACGAGTCGACAGCTCAGCGCCGCGCACAACCGGACCGGGCCACGCGATGCAAACTGTTTTGCAGGACCTTCGTTATGGATTGCGGCTGCTGGCAAGATCGCCGGGATTCACAGCAGTGGCCGTCCTCACCCTCGCCCTCGGCATCGGCGCCAACACCGCGATATTCAGCGTCATTGAACGCGTGCTGTTGCGGCCGTTGCCCTACGACCAGCCGCAACAATTGATTGAAATCTGGAATACGTACTTGCCCGCGGTTCCGCTGGCCGGTTTGACCCCGGGCGATTTTGACGATTGGCAGAAAGAAGCGACAACGGCGTCCGGGATGGCGGCCTATTCCTGGTGGGACAAAGGTGGAGTAAACCTCACGGGAGATCAAAGCCCCGAACACGTCAGCCTGAACTACGCAACCTCCAACCTGTTTTCCATGCTTGGCGAAAAGCCGGCGGCGGGACAGTTTTTTGGTCCGGAGGATGACCGCCCGGGCGGTCCGCCAGTTGTGATTCTCGCGCATCATTTCTGGCAAAGCCGTTTTGGGGCGTCTCCGAACGTCGTCGGACACACCCTAACGCTCGATGGTGCCCACTACACGGTATTGGGTGTCCTGCCGGGGGATGAGGGCCTGCTCGATTCATCGGATTTGTGGATGCCCATGGGTCTGTACCCACATAATAGTCCAGCCGACCACACCTATCACGCAGTAGCCGGTCTCGCGCGCTTGAAGCCCGGCGTACCCTTGGCCCAGGCTCGCGCGGAATTTGAATCGCTGAGCCGGCGCTCGGCGGCTCAGTACCCAACCGAACACAGAAACTTCGGAGTGGTCGTTCGCCGCATGCAGGATCCCTTGGCGGCCCAAATGCGCCCAGGCCTGCTGGTGCTCTTCGGCGCCGTCGGCCTGGTGTTGTTGATTGCCTGTGCCAACGCGGTGAATCTGTTGCTCGCGAGAAATGCGGCCCGTCAAACGGAAATCGCCCTGCGCACGGCTCTCGGCGCGGACTCCGGCCGCATCGCGCGCCAACTGCTGACCGAAAGCGTCGTGCTGGCGCTCCTCGGGGGCGCCGTAGCCGTTGCGCTTAGCGCAGCGGGTGTGAGATTCCTGAGCGCTCTGGCCCCGCCGTCACTTGCGGTGCTCCACAAGATTACACTCGACGGCAGAGTCCTGGTTGCCACAGCGGCTCTGTGCATTGCCGTCGGCCTCGTTTGCGGCCTGCTGCCGGCGCTACAAGCGCGCAAGACCGACGTAAACTTTGCTTTGAAACAAGCAGGCCGAAGCAGCGGAGCGTTTTCGAGCCGCCGGCTGCACAACCTGCTGGTGGTCTCAGAAGTCGCGCTCGCACTGGTCCTCCTGGCAGGCGCCGGGCTATTGCTGCGCAGCCTCAACGACCTCCTCAGGGTGAGTCCCGGATTTCGTGCCGATCACCTCCTGAGCATGTACATCCCGCAGGCGGCAGTTCCGGGTGCGGAGGCCGCCAAGTTGACCCTCGCCGAGTGGAAATTGCTTGCGCAGAAGCAATCGTCCGAATTTCAGCAGATCATCGATCGCGTGGAAGGTTTGCCCGGTGTGAAGTCCGCCGCCGGCATTGACGTCCTGCCGCTGGCGTCGGAAATCCAGCAGGCGGCTCGTTTTGTAGTCGAGGGGCAGCCGATTCCCGATGCCGGCGTGCGTCCTATCACTCAGACGCGCGGCGTCACTTCCGGCTATTTTGCGACCATGGGCATTCCCCTCGTACAGGGCCGCGCGGTTGGACCCGAAGATTACTCCTCGAGCCTCGATATCAACGAAGCAATGGCTCGCCGATTTTGGCCCCACGGCGACGCTATCGGCAAACGCATCAATCTCTGTTCCCTCGAGCCGAAGCCGTGCTGGTGGATCATCGTCGGCATTGTGGGTAACGTCCATCAGTTTGGGCTTGATGCCGCTCCTACCTACGACAGTTATTTTTCAGGCGGCTGGACGCCGTTCCTTCTCATCCGCGCCGCGTCCGATCCACGGCTGCTCCCGTCCGCGGCCCGAGCCGTCATCCACGAAATCGATCCTGCGCTTCCCGTCACCGAGGTTATGACCGTGGACCAGTTGCTCTCCGATTCCGTCGCGCCGCGCCGCTTTTCAGCCCTTCTCACGGCCGTATTCGCTGCGCTCGCCCTGATTCTTGCGGCGGTTGGGACGTACGGCGTGATGGCCTACATGATCGGCCGGCGCACAAATGAGATCGGGATTCGCATGGCCCTGGGGGCGCAGCGTCAGGACGTATTGCGCCTGGTCATGCGCGAAGGCGCCTGGCTTGCCGGAACGGGCATTCTGGCCGGATTCGCGGGATCATTGGTGCTCAGCCGGCTTCTGCGCGGCCTGCTATTCGGGGTCAAGCCGACGGATCCCGTAACGTTCGCGGCGGCGGTCGCCGGCTTGTTTGTCGTCGCGATGCTCGCCTGCTACATTCCCGCGCGGCGGGCGATGCGCGTCAATCCCATGGTTGCGCTGAGGCGCGAATAAGATTCCGGCATTGCTTGCACTGATCCGAAACCAATCGGAGCGCAAGGTCTATCGGCCGGATTTTTCAACATCCTTCTGAACTAAAACTAAACCGACCCGGCAGAGCCGGAACCAAAGAGGCTACAAGTCGACAGTCGACAGTTAACAGTCGACAGAGCGCGGCTGGCGGCTTCCGAGCCATAAGGCAAAGGGCCAAACCGGCGCGGTGACTAATCCGCAGCGCCTGTCCTGACCGAAGCGAAGGGACGCCCACGCTTGTATCTTCCGACAGTGCCTGTCCCACGGCTTGGGGACGACCATCGGTGAGCCCGACAAGCCCGGAGAGGGGCGGAGACCTTCGGTCGTAAGTGTGGCGTTACCGCGTCTCACTGCCGGGGCTACTCAAATCCCTCGTCTTGATGTTTATGAACTCTCTGAGCTCGGAAACCGAAGTCGCTTCGCCTATCATGACTTGTACCGAATCGTAGAATTGTTCCAAAATGATGCCGGTCGCTTCCTCATCTGAAAGCGTGCGCTTGGTTCCGTCAGGCAAAGTGAGTTCGAAATTTCCAATGACTTGCGCCCCTCGGGGATGCTCGAAGGCTTGGATCGCACTTGGCACCCAGCCAGGGAGTATTAGCGCTTTCCAGACGACAACAGCAATGACCTTGTCGTCGTTCTGCTTGAAGACCGGCCCTCCAGAATTCCCAGGATTAAACGCGCCATTTACGATGACGTGCTTGGCAGTTCTGCGGCCAAGGGATCGGCTCGCGTAGCCAGCAACGTATCCTACCGACAATATGGGGGCTGGCCCGTTGTACATGAGAGGGAATCCCCATGTAGACACGAGAGTTCCAGGCGCAGGGCCCGTGTCGGACCCGAGCTCAAGGCCTCCCTCGAAGTGTTTTGAAGGGATCAACAGGGCCAAGTCTCGATCAGGGTCTGTTGACCCTGCCACAACGAGGAGGGCGCCAGCAACGTTCATAGAGCCCCGCTCCAGCAAGCGGCATGAGTCGAAAATCCGGGCGTGGTACTGTCCTATGCGCGCTGCTTTCAGGGAGGATTGGGGCGAACGCCGCAATCAGGGTTGTGGGATCTCAAGCTGTTTGCAAATGGCCCGCACTGTACCCTCCTTGATCTCTCGATGACGGGGTGTGCTGGCGATTCTGCCATTCCGCGGATTCAGCTACACGGTGTGCGCGCCGCCTTCACGAAGGAAACCACAGCCATGCTCCCGCAGATAATGGCGTTCCAACTCCGCGAGCTTCATACTCCAGCGAGTTCGATGCTTTCCCTTACAGCATCAGGCGAAAGACTCTTTTCGGCCAGTTCGCGTTGGCACTCCAGCACCAGCTTGAGGGCGTCCAGGAGATTCGCTTTCGCTTCTTCAAGCGTTTCGCCCTGCGAAATCGCGGCCGGAATCTCTTCCACGAAACAGGTGTATCCGCCTTCGCGGGCGGGTTCGAAAACTGCCGTCACTCTCATTGCTTTAGCGTACCACGGCGCATGACTGACGTGCGGCCGTGGTCAAACTGGCGGTTCTATCATCGGGAGGAGAGGCCCATCCTAGGACGAGGCGGGCCAGGTTCACAAGGCGGCGCGGCTTTTGCCAGGACGAGTGATTCACTCGTACTCGTGGTTAGGGCGAAAGCCGAGCGTGGAGATTTTTCCGTCGGCGTCCAGGCCGAACACCAGCAGCATGGCATCGCCGTCCTTGCTCAGGCGGTAGGTCGAGACCCATTGCGGCCCGCCTTCAGGCCCCTGATCGCGCTTGACGAGTGTGAGCGTGCCTCCGGGCCAGAATTTCGCGAGGCGCTGCGCGACGCGTTTGGCCACGTCCGGCCGGATGGCAGCCGCCAGTTCCGGGCTCGTTTCGGGGCGGATGTCCGCGCCGGCGACCATTTCATCCAGCAGCTTCTTGAGCCGCTCCGCCAGATCCGGCTGGTTGTCGGCAATCGCCTGGAGCTTAGGCACGGCCAGTGCGGGATTGACCAGGCCAGCGACGACGTGCGCGATGGCGCTTGGATTGGAGTGGCCTGAGCCGAGGTTAGTCAGCACCACAACGGTGAGGCTGTCGTCGGGATAACGCGAAATGTCGCAGGTGAATCCCTGCCAGGCGCCGCCATGCTCGATGCGCTTGTGGCCGTCCTGCGCGTTGATGAACCAGGCGAAGCCGTAACCCTCCGGATTGGGCTTTCCGTCACTCAGCGGATACACGGTCCAGATGCGGTCGAGGCTCGATTGCCTCAGCAGCTTCGTCCCGTATAGCGCCTCGTCCCACCTGGCCAGGTCGAGCACGTTGAAGTAGAGCGCGCCGTCGGCGGTGGAGTTGAAGGTGGGGGAGACCCATTCCTGGTTCTTGAGCTCGTTGTTGTCGTCGATCTCGTAGCCGGCGGCGCGGTTGGGAATGATGTCGCGGTCGCTGATGAGCCGGGTCGAGGTCATGCCGAGCGGCTTGAAGATGCGCTCGCTGAGAAACTCCGCGTAGGGCATGCCCGTGATTTTGTGAATGACGATGCCGAGCAGCACGTAATTGGTGTTGCGGTAGGCCCATTTCTCGCCCGGGGCCCACTCGATGGGGAGGGCCTCGATCTTCTTCGCCAGCTCATCTTCGGTGAAATCGAGGCGGAGATAGAACGGGCCGTTCGGACCCGTGCGGTCTTCGGACTCGTACTCCGCGAGACCCGACGTGTGCGACAGCAGGTTTTCGATCAGTACCGGCTTCCACGTGGCGGGTGCATCGGGGAAGTATTTCGTGATGCTGTCATCGAGAGAGATTTTGCCTTCTTCGACGAGCATCATGATGGCGGCGGAGACGAACTGCTTGCCGACGGAGCCGGATTGCATGAGGGTCTCCGGCCTGACCGGCACATTGAACTCGACGTCGGCGAGGCCGTATCCCTTGGCGAGCCGGACGCGGCCGCGACTGTAGATGCCCAGCTCGAGACCGGGAATGCGCTGGCCGGCCATCTCGTGATTGACGAAATCGTCGATGGAGGCGAGTTGTTTGTCGTCCAGCGATGCGGGAGGAACCTGCGCGAGCGAGGTCGAGGCACAGAGGAAAAGCGCTCCGAACAACAGTATCTTCACCCGGAGTCTCGTTTTTGACCGCATGAACGACAGCCATTATAGCTTTTCCTAGCTTTGCTCGGAATGACATAAATCGGATTTTCAACACCCTTCCAAACTCAAACCAGCCAACTGACCACTGATAACTGACCACTGACTGACGACTAACAACCGGCAATCGACAACCGCCAACGGTTGTAAAATAGTACCGATGCCGAACACCACCATTCTCAAATTGAAGCGGACACCGACGGCGGCGCCGAAGGCGGCCCGCGCCGCGGCCGTCGGGCCCAGGGATAGCCTAGCGTCTTACGCCATGCGCACGGAGCAGTCGCAGGGGCGGCGGTATCCCGAGCCGGCGCATCCGTATCGCAGCGAGTATGTGCGTGACCGCGACCGCATCATTCACTCGCGCGCGTTCCGGCGCCTGGAGGACAAGACGCAGGTCTTCTCGCGCCGCTTCTCCGATCATTTTCGCACCCGCCTGACGCACACGTTGGAAGTAACGCAGATCGCCCGGACCGTTACAGCGGCGCTCGGGCTGAATTCGGAGCTGGCGGAGGCGCTGGCGCTGGTCCACGACGTGGGGCATCCGCCGTTCGGACACAC
>JASHQD010000388.1 GCA_030037755.1 Terriglobia bacterium | reverse complement strand
TCGGGCCAGCCCTGCGTCGCCGCGCCGGAGACGCCCGCGTGCCCGTAGCGATCGTAGGCCGCGCGCTTGTCGGCATCGGCAAGCACGCCGTAGGCTTCGGTGATCTCCTTGAACTTTTCGGTGGCTTCTTCGTGATTGCCCGGATTGCGATCGGGATGATACTGGAGGGCGAGCTTCCGATAGGCGCTCTTCAGCTCAGCGTCAGACGCGTTGCGGTCGACGCCCAATATCTCGTAGTAATCCCGTTTTTGACTCATCTTGGTTGGCTAACCGACAGCACAGCCGGGAGCGGCTGTGCCACTCGCCTGCTTCAAGCCGCGGGTGCTTATTGCACCATCGCCGCCGGCCTTGATTCAGACCACGCTCGACTTCGAGGCCTGACGCTACGAGTCCCTGGGCTGCCGGCCTTCCGACGACGGCGGCACCGCAACTTTCACAATCGCCGGCCGCAGCAACCGCGTCTTCAGCTTGTAACCGCGCTGCAACTCTTCCACGATCTCCTGATCGCGATGGGCGCTGGACTCCACCCGCTCCACCGCCTGGTGCAGATGAGGATCGAAGAGCGTCGCCCTAGTCTCAATCGGCTCCAAACCCGCGCGCTTCAGCACGTCGACGAACTCGCGATGGATCAACTCCACGCCTTTGTAGAAATCTGCCGGCACGCGCGGGTCGCGCTGCTTGAGCGCGCGCTCGAAACTGTCGAGCGCCGGCAGCAGCGCGCGGATCAGGTCCGCAGTCGCGTGCTTCAGGAAGTCTTCCTTCTCGCGCTCGGTCCGTTTCTTGACGTTTTCGAGCTCCGCCTGCTTGCGCAACAGGCGATCGTACAAATCCTGCTTCTCGGCGAGCAGCCTGCGATAAGCGCCCGGCAGATCCTGTGGCAAGTCGTTAGCAGGCGTCACTTGAGCGTCCTGCGCTGCACCCGCGTTTGATGGCGCAGCGCCAGCCCCTTCAGAGTCTGTCTGGTGATTCATAGATCCTCTATTGTATATCGTGTCCGGCCAGCCCGTGCCAAGCCCTGTGTTGGACGCTGGCCCGGACCTCCCCGCGGTGTTCCTCACAGATTAGATGCCCGGTGCGGCCCCGCGGCGCTCCCAGTCGACGGCCGGAGACTGGTCGACTGGCAGTCAAGCCGCCGGTCATGGGTCGACCGAACAAAGGAGGGTGACCGCGGTCACAACCGTTCTTTTCGTTTTGATGGAACATATGAACGAGTTATAGTATATTCGTTCAAACGAATATATGGATAACGATTTTTCGATACGCTTTACGGGCGGCCAGGGTTCTCGAATGGGTGCTCGGCGAGAAGAATTCGGAATCTTCACCGATGAGGACCAAGGGCCGGTTTGCCGTGGATTCTGCGGCGGCGTGGCCCAGGCGACGCGGAGGGCGCGCGGGATTACCGACGCCACCGGACTGGAGTCGTTCGTGTTCAGCCTGCAGACTCGGACCATCGTCGCCAGGGCGTTTCCTAAGTCTATTATTCGCAATCGGATGGAGTGCCCATCCCAGGCTCGCCTGTCACCGGCGACGTTAACCCCTGCCGGTCCGGATGCCGGGAGTTTCCGGCAGGCGCTCTTCGATACACACAGGGTTTGCTGACTTCTTTTTCGCGGATGCCCTTCGGCCCGGGGCGCCGGCAATGTAGGCTACAGAACGAGGAGGATATGGATCCGCTCGGCACGCAACCGCCCGATGCCGGCGCTCTCGAGACGCTTTGGGCCGCACGCGGCCCGGTCGATCCGGATGGGTCCAAGCCTTTGCCGTACAGCTATTTACTGGGACAACGCTATTTCGACTTGCGGGACCGCAGCGGCACTGTCCGCGCCGGCCTGGGATGGGGACGGAAGGGCCCGGTGCTGGTCGTTTTTGACTACTGGCGCAAACCGCTGGTGATCGCCCGAGCCGAGGACGGAGTCCGGCGCCTGGCTCTGACAGGGTCAAACCTGAGTCTTACCATCGAAATTGATTCCGGCGGAATCCGTTTGCTCGCCAACCAACCCGTCGGCGCCGGCAGGCTGGACCTGTGCCTGGCGCGGAAGGGATGCGTATTTTCTTTAGGCACTGTCGACTGCAGATGTGTCGGAGTTACCACGCGGTTTGGGGGGAAGAGCGTGCGGCCTGGCGGCCGCAGCATGTCGGGGGCGGATTATGCTACAGGATCAAATGGCAATATTTGTTGAAGACGACGAGGGATTGGTGTTCAGGGAATACTGCAGCGACTTGAAGAATGGAGTCCGGCGCGGTCAGCACCTAGCCGACATGGAAGGGCTGAATTCCGTCATCATGACGGTAAAAAACTACCGCGAACTTGCCCGATTCTCACCGGCTGCGCGGACCACGGCGCCACCCCCGCTGCAGCACTGAGACCGCCGCGAAGGGGCAGCCTGGAATCGTACTGCCCGAGCGCGTCCAGGCTGCTCTTTTTTGCATTCAACAAACGACGGCGCCGGCGGGGCCTCTCTCTTGCGGTTTCAGCACTCGGGTTGACGCCGCTTCAGCGTCCTGCCAGTGCCAGTTGCGGCGGCTCGCTGGTTTCCGCCCCGGATTCGTCTTCCTGCTCTGCCTGGCACCTGATGCGTGGGCGCGCCCAAGGCAGGGCGTTCAGCCTTCCCGGACTGATGGTGCGGCCGGGAGTGGTGAAAAGTGAACGGTAAATGCTGAATTGGCGAGTCGCCGTTCACCATTCACAGTTTACAATCTACATTCTCTGCAGGCGCCTTGTCCGACGGAGAGGAACATCACTGGGGAACTTCGACCTCAGCCACGTTCGAATAGGCGCTCTCTTGGCCGCTGGAGTCGACCGAAGTGACCGCATAGTAGTACGTCCCGCCCGCGACGACGGTGGTGTCCGAGTAGGTTGTGTCCGAGACTGGCGCCGGCGTGATCTTCTCGAAAGGTCCGGCCGACGAGGTGCCGCGGTAAATGTTGTAGGCGGCGACGTTGGGGGAAGTGCTCGCTGACCAGGATAGTTGCACCGAGTGCGGCGGAACGCCAGCAGAAGACACCTGAAGGGACGTCCCGCCGCCACAACTCACAAGGCCCGCAACGAAGATCAGGAGCAGACTAGCCGGGGGGCCGCAAGCGACCCGAAACGTGCCGAGCCTGGGTCTGGCGCTCGCTCTCAATGGAACCAAACACATTGTCCCACGTCCGGCGGGCATTTGCCAGCTGGAGTTCCGCCCCGTGCTCTTCAACGTTCGCCGCGCTCGTCGTGGCCGGCGCCGGCAGCTTCCTGTCGAGGGACGAATGCGTGGCTTGAAAATCAAAGGCGGTATCACGGAACCGCAGCGTTGACGCGCCGCATCTCCCGGTAAAAGCACCATGCTAGCATTGGCGAATGGGACGCTGCCAAGACATCTGCCCGCGGAATCTGTTCGAACGTCGCGACGCGTTCGATCTTGCGGTCGCCGATGCGCACGCGGAGAATTGCCTGGCTGGCTCCGGCGAGGACGTCCTGGGCAATCACCAGTCGCCTTCGACGCCATCGCCGCGGTCGCCGCGAAAGGGCCGGGCCGTGAGCGCTCGTGAATTCCCGCCCCCCGCCTTCGCGGGGGCAGGCTCTTCGCGGCAATGACGTCGTTGGGCGCAAGCCCTAAGTCCGGGGTTGTGATCCCCGCGTAAGCTCGGCACCCTTTGCCTGAGACTCTGCATTCCTCGCAGCTGCTGACGCCGTGGCGAAACGGTGCGAAACCGGGTAAGGCGAGGCCCGGCAGGGATGGAACGAAAAGGGGCTCCTTTCGAGTGTGGCTAGCCCTTCGCTTCACTCAAGGGCAGGCTTGCTACCGCTTTGTCACGAGGTTTCCTCCAGGAGCAACTTCGCCTCCTTGAGATCTTCCGTGTCGAATCCTTCAACGAACCAAGCATATGTCTCAGCAAGCATCTGGCGCGCTTCCGCCTTGTTTGTCGCCTTCAAGCATAGGCGACCCAAGCTCATGGCTGCGCGCAACTCTAGCGACTTGGCACCCTGCCGGCGCGCAATGTTGATGGACCGCCGGAAACATCTCTCTGCCTCCGCCGAATTTTCGGCAGTTTCGCGGAGCAGCATCTCCCCCTTGAGGCGGTAAGCCTCCGCGTCATAGTAGTGGTTTCCCGTCTTTTCGGCGACGGCGACTGCCTCGTCGGCGGCCGCCAGTGCTTCTCGCAGCCTATCAGCTTTGACCAGTGCTTCGATCAGCTGACAAAGAAATTGTGGGCGCGCGATATAGGACAGGATGGCGCGCTGAGCTGCCAAACCTCGGATCGCCTCCTCAATGCCAGCTTGAACCTCCCCCTGCTCGGTCATGGCCCAGCCGTGAGCCGGCATGACCAGTGCGCGTTCCTGCGCAATCCCGTATTCGTCGCAGAGCGCGAGGCACTCGTTAGCAAACCGCAGGGTTTCATTCGACTGCCGAAGGAACTGATGCAGGAATGCACTCAACAGCAGCGCGAAAGCCAAGCTCCGGGGATGGGCTGTATCCCGTGCCTGCGACACGGCCTCGTGGATTCTGCGACGGGCCTGGTCGGGATAACCCAGCAACAGCAGAGCGCGGCTGATCTCGCTTCGCGCGTACAGCCCAGGATCCATTCTGTAAAGCCCGATAGCGGAGCGGCGACGTTCTGGTGCATCCAACGAAATCGCCTTCTCGAAGTACTCTAGCCCGAGACTGGGCTCACCGAGGTGATGGACGGCAATGCCCAGCGCGGCATTCGCCCCTAGCAGTTCCAATTGATCATCGTTGCCCGAAGCTAAGCTCAGGAGTTGCTCTGCCATTTTGCGGGAAAGATTGAGTTCGCCTACGGCCCTGTAATACGTCGACAGTCCCCAGAGTAAGGGAACCAGCCGACGCTTTTCGCCCGTTTGCAGGCAAAGGTCTCGCGCCCGCGCCATCGCCCTGCCGGTCTCCGCTGCCGCATGCCCTTTCGACAGGCCCAGAGAGAAACCGAGAACCATCTGGAAATCGATTTCCCTCGACGTGCGCTCGGGCGAGGGGGGAAGAGTTTTCAAGAGCTCCAGCCCACGTTGGGCGAGCACGGCGGCTTCCTTGTTCGCAAACAGTCCAGCTGCGTTCTGGGCTCCAAGCAGAAAGAACTCTGAAGCTCGTTCAGCGTCTCTTGCGCTCTCGAACAGGAAAGCGAGTTCCGAAGCGACGAGTGACTTCTGATCGGCATAGTGTCTTACGAGGGCGTCCGCGGTCGCCGCGCTCAACGACGCTTTTCGTGTAGCTCTGAGCGAGCCGCAGAGCGCGTTCTGATAGAGAACGTGAACGAAGCGATAGCGGAGGGTCAGCACCTTGTCGGGAAACTCGTGTTCGTTGATGAAGCGGACAAGCCCGTGAGCGCGGTCCAAGACCTCCAACCGGTCCTCAACCTCCGCCGGATTAACGGCCACAACCTCGGCCACGATCGCGGAGTCAAATTCGTAGCCCTGGACGCTGGCAGCGGTTAACATGCGACGGTCTCGCTCGTCAAGCTGATCGATCCTTCGCTCGATCATGCTGCGAACGGATTCTGGCAGCTCACGCTCCAGATCCACCGCTCCTTGCACCAAAGCCCACTGGTTTCCCTCTTTGGCTATCACTCCGCGATCACACAAATGCCGTGCAAGATCCACGAAAAACAGCGGATTCCCCTCCGTCTTACTGTGGAGAAGTTCCGGGAACGGTGTGGGGAAGGAATTCGCAGGGAACTCGAGGGCAAGGTAGCGTTCCACATCCTGCTCACTTAGGAAATCGAGCAGAATCTCACGGCACCGACCTCGCGTCTGGAGCTCCAGTTTCACCTGCAGAAACGGGTGCTTTGCCAGCAATAACTCCGACTGTCGATACGTGACCAACATCAACAGCCGCAGGGAGTCAAATTTAGCGGCGAGGTACGAAATCAAATCAACGGTCGAATTATCACACCAGTGCAAGTCATCGAAGAACAGGACCAGAGGTCGCACCCGGCCTATCTCCCCGAAGAGTGTTGCAAGTTCGCGCTTCATTCGTTCCTGCGAAGCGGCCCGGGCTTCGGCCAGCAGGTTTGCCGCGGAAGAATCGTGAAGGGCGAGATGTGCTACCTGAACGTACCAAGTGGGTGCGATCAGACGCATGGTACGCGCTATCCCTGCTTCCGTGTCAACACGAAGCAGGCCTTCGAGCGCTTCCAACACCGGGAGATAGGCTTCGGTGCCCGCCAGTCGCTCGGAGCACTGGCCGCGTCCTACATAAGAGGCAGGTCGCGCGTTGAGCTCCGTCAGCAGATCTTGGACCAGTGTAGTCTTGCCAATACCGGGTTCGCCTGCGACGCAGACCATCATGCCGTGGCCGGTCGTTGCGACAGACTCAAAGGCCGCACGAAGTTCCGCGCGCTGCTTTTCGCGGCCCACTGTGTGTCGGCAAGGAGGCAGAGCGACCCTGAACGCGTCTGCCTCTGAGACTCCTGCCGAGATTTCGGCGAGGGCGCGTTCTACCTCCGCAGCCGAGGGTCGAAGCGGGGCTTCCTTCTCCAACATCGCGGAAATCAACGTCGCAAGCGATGAAGGAATCCCGGGATGGAGATGCGAGAGGGTCAGCGGTACCTGGGAAAGAATGGCGTGGAGGACACCCACCTGAGAATCTGCCTCAAATGGATGTCGCCCCACCGCCAGTTCGTACAGGACGACCCCCAGCGAAAATATATCGGTATGAGCTTCTACTGTCTTACCCCTTACCTGCTCCGGCGACATATAGCGTATTGTTCCGAGCAATGTCCCCGGCGTCGTTTCGAAGCTCGAGTTATTCGTTATCTCCTTAGCCAACTCGGCCGAGCTCGATACGAGACGAGCCAAGCCGAAATCGAGTACCTTCACGTAGCCATCACCGCGCACCATGAGGTTCTCCGGCTTGATGTCGCGATGTATGATTCCAGCCGTGTGGGCCGCACCCAAGGCTCTGGCTACCTGGCCACCCACCTGCGCAATTCTGACCGGGGAGGGACTTTGGGAAATGAGGTGCCGTACCGTTTGTCCCTCGATGAGCTCCATCACGATGAAGGGTTGCCCCTCGTGCTCGTCGATATCGTAAATCGTGCAAATGTTAGGGTGGTTGAGCGCTGAAGCAGCGCGCGCTTCGCGCCGAAAGCGTTCCATAGACTGAGCCTCCGGCGCAACTTCGCCGGAGAGGAACTTCAGGGCGACAAAGCGAGGCAACTTGGTGTCCTGGGCTTTGTAGACCACGCCCATCCCTCCTTCACCCAGCTTGCGGACGAGCTGAAAACGCTGCGAAAAGATCTGTCCCGCTTCCAAGGCGCCGGCCGAGTCCATCCGATGAGGGTTCGCTTCCTGCGGCGGGGATTCGAGGAAGGTGGAGCGGACAGCTTCGCCGGCCAGCAGAAGTGATTCCACCTCGGCGCGCAGTTCAGCGTCGGAAGAGCAGGCCTCATCGAGGAAGCGGGCGCGCTCCCCGGGGGCAAGCTGCATGGCCCGGTGCAGCAGTTCCTTGACGGTCTCCCAGTTTTTGATGGCCATCGCTTCGGTTCTCCAGTGGATCCCGGCTCCGCCGGGATGACCGGACTGAGCCTAGGCTGACCTGCTCATTTGGCGATGCAGCCAGACGCGCGCAGTGGCCCAGTCGCGGTCCACGGTGGCGCGCGAGATTCCCAGCACCTGGGATATCTCGGGGGCCGATAACCCGCCGAAAAACTTCATTTCCACGATCTTTCCCTGCCGCTCGTCGATGCGCGACAGATCGTCCAGGGCGTCGTCCAAAGC